>JAEUAF010000115.1 GCA_019695485.1 Sorangium sp. | reverse complement strand
ACGTGGGGCGTGCCCAGCTCGGTAGCGCCGCGTCCGCGAAGCGCACCTCGACCAGCGACGCTTGCGGCCCCACCGCCACGTCCCAGCCGAATTTGATACCCTCCGAAGGAGCATCATAAAGCGGACTCTGAAGATCGATGCGCAAGCTGCGCGCTTGGTCCGCGCGCAACCGCAGGCGCATGCCGCTCACGAGCTTTGGCGGTGCGTTTTCGATCGCGAGCAGGAAGTATATCCACTGCCCCCAAGGGTTTGCGGGCGGGTCGCCGGCATTGCGGTAGGTGAAGTCGAGCCGCAGGTCCTTCGTTCCCGACAGGGCCGATTGGGCCTCCAAACTCACTCCGACCTCGGAATTTGCGCTGGCCGCGGGCGCCCCAGCCAGCGCGACGGCGAAGGCATCGAGGCCCTCGAAGTCGTTCTTTCGAAGCGTCGACAGTATGAGCGGCGTCGACGGCACGCGGTCGCGCAGATGGAGCAGTCGCTCGCGAAGCAGGGGGACCTTGGCCTTCAAAGCCGCGACGTTGGCCTGCCAAGCCGGGAGCCCTGGGCCCTTCGGATCGGCCGCGACGGCAGCCGCGATGAACGCTGCGTGGCGATCGATGTTCGACACCAGCGTTTCTTCGCTGAAGTCGCCCGCCAGCAGCGTGTCGACGGCGCTCTGATAGGCATTCTGATCGGCGGCCAGCGCGCGAAACAGCGGGTCGCACGCCGCGGAAACGACGCTGGCGCCGCCCCACACGGTATAGGCGCGCGCGCAATCCGGGGACGCGCTGTTCCAGTGTGGAATGGCCTCGAAATCGCCGCGTGGCCCAAACGTCGCGTCCATATCCCACGGAATGAGCCAGAAGAAGTCGCGCTGCTCTTCCAGATAGACGTAGAAATTGTGGTTCTGATATTGATGCGGGTCCGCGCCGATATAGGCAGCGGTGACGCCGTCGACATTGGCAATGGCGTCGTCGACAGCCATGTAGTTCGCCAAATATCCAAGATCCATGCGCTCGCCGAGTGCGCTGCGTGCTTCGGCGGCGCTGCTGGCCGCGCTGAGCGCCGCGTGAAAGTCCAGAAATGCGCTGTGCGCGGCTGCCCCGGGCGTCACGGCGTCGGTTTCGAGATGCCGGGCGTAATAATCCGCATCACTCGCCAGCGGCCACGCCTCTTTATAGAGGTTGCCGTTGCCTTGCGTCGGAAAACGGTCCCTGGTGAAGCGGCCATCGATCTGTTCCACCATCGAGTAGAGCCCGAACGACTCCCCGTTCACGCGAACGACGGCCCACGTACTGCGCGGTGCCACGACGCCCGTCGTCCGATACAGGTCATAGGCGAGCCGTTCGTGCAACTTGCTCTCGTCCCAAACCATCGAGTGTAGGTTCAGGCGCTTCAGGCCGAAAAACCGCGTATCGGCCACGTATTCGTCGAAGCCGAGCTTCATGCTGAGCTTCGGACAGGTCAGCTTGCCCTGCGCATCGAAACAAGACGACAGCGTGCCGATGCTGCCTTTGAAGCGAATTCCAACGGTTCCGAGCGGGTCCCCCTCGAAGCTCACCTGCGCAGGTGCGTACACCTCGTCTTTCGCGTGGGCCACGAGATCCTGCCAGGCCTGAGCGGGCAGCGAAAAGTCGAACACAGGCACGTGATCCCAGGCGAAGAGCTCACCCGCATCTCGCTCCGCAAACGGATTGGGGCTCGAGCTTCCGCGACCTCCGGAACCTCCAGAGCCAGGACCGGAAGACGCTTCACCGGAAGTGGCTGCCCCAGCGCAGCCGCTCAAAGCGCCCGAAACGAGCAAAGACACAACGCAAAAACGGACTTTTCTTGGTGTCAAAAGTAGAACCTCACGAGCTTTCCGCCGCGTCAGGATCTATGTGCACGGGGGACCCGCTTGATCGGGGAAAAGCAGAACCGCAACGACTCGAGGGCGGCCGAGGGCGAAACCCGCCGCTCTGCGGCCAGAGTCCAGAGTGACGAGTGAGGGAAACTTCGCTAAGAGTCGAGGTCGTCGCATGCAAGCACTCCCGAGCTATTCGAGCGTCGCCAAGCTCATCGACCACGCGCTGTTGGCGCCCAATCTGAACGAGGCGACGCTCGACGCGGGACTCGCACTCGCGCGTGCCTATGACGTCGCCAGCGTGTGTATTCTCGGGTACTACGTGCCGCGGGCCGTGCAGATGCTCGCGGGGAGCGGCGTGCTGACCACGACGACGGTCGGCTTCCCGCACGGCGGCGTGTCGGCCAAGGCGAAGCTCGCGGAGGCGGCGCTCGCCCTGGCAGACGGCGCGGATGAGCTCGACGCCGTCGTGAATATCAGCCAAGTGCTGAGCGGACACTGGAGCGCGGTGCGCGAAGAAGTTCGCGCGCTGGTGGACGTCTGTCACGCGCGCGACAAGAAACTCAAGCTGATCTTCGAAAACGCCTATCTCGAAGAGACGCACAAGCTCGCGCTCTGCGAGCTCGCGGGCGAGCTCCAAGTGGACTGGGTCAAGACTTCGACTGGTTTCGCGCCGAGCGCTGCCACCCTGGCCGACGTCGCACTGATGCGCCGTCACACCTCTCCGAGCGTGGCCGTCAAGGCAGCGGGAGGCATTCGCGACCTGCCAACCGCGCTCACGTTCGCGCCGTTCGTCACGCGCATCGGTACTAGCCACACGCGCACCATCTTGGACGGGCTGCGCGAAGGGCTAGGGCTACCAAGTATTGCGGGGCCAGGCCCCCTGCCGAATCATCGCGACACCTATTAGTAGTTAGTCCCCTCTGCGCGGCCACCCGCCGCGCTCGGGCGTCGCGCCCCGAGGACCCAGGCGGGTGACGAGCCGGCTTTGCGTGTGCCTGTGGACGTCGGCAGCGACCCGCGTCAGGATGCGCCGCCCAAGTGACAGCCCCGGAAACCGCTTCCATCCATCAACGTGTGGAAGCCCTCGTTGAGGCGGCGCGCGCCCTGCGAGAGGGGGCACTCGGCGTCCGCACCGACGTCGACCGCGGCCTACGCGCGCTGCGCGACGAGTATCGACGCAACCCGGCCCGCTTCTCGACCGACGTGGTCGGCATGCTGAAGAGCGTTGCCCAGGCCCTTACCGAACCCCCCAGCCAGCACGCACTCGAACGCGTGCTGAAGGATACGTTCGGCTACGACTCGTTCCGCCCCGGCCAGCTGCCGATCATCGAATCGATTCTGGCTGGTCGCGACTGCGTGGGGGTCATGCCCACGGGAGCGGGGAAATCCCTCACATTTCAGCTTCCGGCGCGGGTGATGGGGCGTACGACGCTGGTCATCTCGCCGCTCATCGCGCTGATGAAGGATCAGGTCGACGGCGTCACCGAGCTCGGCATGCGAGCCACGTTCTTGAACTCGTCGCTGCCGCCCGAGGAGCGACGCGATCGCATTCAACGCCTACGCCGCGGCGAATTCGAGCTGGTCTACGCCGCCCCCGAAGGGCTCGAAGCCTCCGCTGGGCGCGCGATCTTCGAGCTCGATATCGGGCTCATCGCGGTCGACGAGGCGCATTGCATCAGCCAGTGGGGGCATGACTTTCGGCCGGCGTACCGCAATCTGCAAGGGCTCAAGCGGCGCTTTCCGAACACGCCCGTGTTGGCGCTCACGGCCACCGCCACCCCCGAAGTGTCGCGGGACATCGTGGACCAGCTCGGCATGCGCGCACCCAACCACTTTCGCGGCTCGTTCTTGCGGAAGAACCTGCGCATCTCGGCGATCGCCAAGAGCGAGCTACCACGCTCCACCAAGCACGCTATCGCGGCGCTCGTCGCAGCGCGGCGCGGTGAAAGCGGCATCGTGTATTGTCTCTCCCGACGCAGCACGGAGGCGACTTCCGAGCACTTGCTGAGCCAAGGCCTCAGCGCGGCCCACTATCACGCTGGCATGGATCCCACCGAGCGCGCGCGAGTGCAGGACGGCTTTCGCGCGGGCACCATCGACGTCGTGGTGGCGACGATCGCTTTCGGCATGGGCATCGACAAGCCCGACGTACGCTTCGTCCTGCACCACGATTTGCCGCGTTCCGCAGAAGGCTACTACCAGGAAATCGGCCGCGCAGGCCGCGACGGTTTGCCGAGCGACTGCGTACTCTTCTATTCGTTCGCCGACGTGAAAGCTTACGAACGCATGGCCGAGGGCGACGATCCCGAGGCCGGGCGGCGCCTCGTCGCGCAAGCGCGCGAAACGTTCCGCTTGGTCGAGGCCGAGGGCTGTCGGCACCAAAATCTGGTCGGCTACTTTCACGAGCTCATCGACCCCTGTGGCACCGCTTGCGACCACTGCACCAAGCTGAACGTGAAGCGCGTCGTCGAGCGGCGCCCGGCTCGCGGCGCCAAAGCCGCGGAAAGTCGCGCGCCCGAGCTCGTCGAAGCGACCTTACCTGCCGACACCGACCTGCTCGCGCGCCTGAAGAAGGAGCGACGTCGGATCGCCGAAGAGCTGCGGGTGCCGGCATACGTCGTATTCACCGACGCCACGCTGCTCGAAATGGCGGTGAAGCGCCCGCAATCGGACGCCGAGCTGCTCGGCGTGAGCGGCGTCGGCCTGCGCAAGCTCGAGCGCTATGGTGAGCACTTTCTCGCGCTACTCCGCAGCTCGGACTGAGCTGCGCCTGCCTAGCAAGCCGGCATGCCCCGCAGCCCCCACGTGAACGCTGACACTGACCCTCGGCTACCGAACCCCGAGCGCGCCTGGGCCGCCGAGCAAGCTCCGCTGCCGCTCGAGCCGGAGCACGTCGTGACGCGCGTGGGTGCCGCGTTCACCACGCTCGAGCTCCTGTCGGGCGGCCTCGCCAACAGCAACGTGCTCATCGACGGCGAACGTGTGCTGCGCATCCATCGGCGCGATCCGTCGTCGGCGGCCAAAGAGGCGCACTTGCTGCGCCAAGGCTTTCGCTCGTTCCGCGTGCCTCGCGTCTACGCGGAGGGCAGCGACTTCTTGGTGCTCGAATTTGTGCCGCACCGCGCGCTCGTCGGCACTCGAGCCACTGGCGAAGCGGTGGGGCGCGCGCTGGCGGAGATTCACCAAGCTCGACCCCTCGCGGCTCGCAGCCTGGCCGCCCGCCCTCGGGAGCGAGAACTCCGCGCCGGGCTCCTCGGGCCCGATCTTTCTCTTCGAGTTGAATTCGACGACGTCGTGAGCGCCTTGCTCGACTACGCGCGCTCGAGAAGGGCCCAGAGCGAGCGCGCTCTGGGTCCCGAGTTGAGCATGCGCGTGTCGGCCGCCTTGGAAGCCAAGGCTCCGCAATTGCGACAAGCGGCAGGGCCGCCCGCGCTGCTGCACGGGGACTTCAAGGTCAGCAATCTGCACTGGGCGGCTTCGGAAGAGCTACTCGTGCTCGACTGGGAATTCGCGTGGCTGGGGCCGCGGCTCATGGACGTGGGGCAGCTCCTGCGCTGGGGCGCACCCTGCGAATTCGTGGCCGGATTCGCCGCAGGCTATCGCCAGGAAGGCGGCGAGTTGTGTGACGATTTCGAGCGGCTCGCCCGCGAATTCGACCTCTTCAATTTGATCGGCTTGCTCGACGCCGGCCGCGAGTCGACCCGCAGCAAGAACATCCAAGCCCGCATCCTAGAAACGCTTGGAAGCGACTGCGTCGTCTAGAACTCCAGCTGAAACAAACCGAGTCACGCACAGGTAGCCGGCAGAAAATCGTGTGCGAGCGACCTGCAAGCTAGCGGACAGCGTTAAGGCTCGCGACAGCCAGCCGTTCCTGCCTTTGTTGCTCGAGCAACAGTCCGGGGCGGAATCTGCCCCAGTCGTGTGCCGCGAGCGAGATTCAGCCAACGCTCTTCGTCAGAATCGTGACACCCGAAGCCCGCGGCGAAAACTGACGCAACCTATCTGGCACGACGCTTGTCGATTGAGAAAGTTTCATGACGGCAGTCACGCATCCTAAGCGCTCGACTAAGGGGGCCGCCATGCGCGCCGCTCAAGGGCATCATGCGTGAGCAGCGCGCCCCTCGCGCTTTACCGGAGCAGCCGGCTGCGACTGCCGTGGACAACGCGCGCGACAACTCCGCTCCGCAGTCGTCCGGGGATCCACTCATCGCTCAGGAGCGCATGGATCTCACTTTTCGTGAGCTTGTCGAGGCTGCCCCCTACGGAATGCTGGTGATCGATGCCGCCAACACGATTGTGCTCACGAACCGCCGGCTTGGTGAGCTCTTTGGCTACGGTCCCGGGGAGCTCATCGGTCGCCCACTCGACACGCTGATTCCGGGAAGGTACCAGGCACGCCACGGGAGCCTGGTCGCAAGCTATCTAAGTGCACCCTCACTCAGACCCATGGGCCCCGGGCGCGACGTGACGGGACAACATCGCGACGGCACCGAGTTCCCCATCGAGATCGGCCTCAACCCGCTGCACTGGGATGGCAAAGCGGTAACGCTCGCCGGCATCACCGACATCTCCGCGCGAAAGAAGATGGAGCTTGAGCTCCGCCAAGCCAATGCCCATCTCGAAGAATTCACGTATGTCGCCTCGCACGACCTGAGGTCCCCGTTGCGCGGCATTTCCGACCTCATCGAGTGGATCAGTGAAGATCTTGAAGCGGGCGCCTCAGCCAAGGTCCAGCACAATCTCGAACGCGTGAAAGTGCGCGTCGAGCGCATGGAGACCATCATCGAGGACCTACTGACGTACGCACGCGCCGGTCGCGCATCCACGGATCTCGTGCCGGTCGAACCGCGCGCACTCATCGAGGGGGTCCTCGAGCTGCAGCCCATTCCCAGCGGCCTGAAGGTTAGCTTGGAGGTCGAGGCCGGCCTATTCAAGGCGGCCCGCACACCGCTCGAGACCGTGCTGCGCAACCTGATCGGCAACGCCGTGAAGCATCACGACCGCGAGCAGGGCACGATCGATATCCGTGTAACCGAGGACGATAGCTGTTGCGTCTTCAGCGTCGCCGACGACGGCCCAGGCATCCCGAGCAACGCGCAAGAGCGTGTATTCAAGTTGTTTCAGACGGTGTCCGCCTCGCAGCGCCAGGGTTCCGGGATCGGGCTCGCCCTCGCCAGCCGCCTGGTCGAATGTCACGGCGGCCAGATCGCGCTCGAGTCTTCGGACGGCAAGCGAGGCGTGACCTTCACGGTGCGCTGGCCGCGGTTTCAAAGAAGAGTACTCGATGACTGAAGACCGACTCACCATCCTATTGGTCGATGATGACGACGTGGCGGCCGAGTCGGTCGAGCGTAGCCTGAAGAGGCACAACGTCAACCTGCCGCTGGTGGTTGCCGAAGACGGCGCGATCGCACTGCAGATTCTGCGCGGCGAGCACCCCACGCGCACCCTCGGTCGCCCGCACATCATTCTCCTCGACTTGAACATGCCACGCATGAACGGCTTCGAGTTTCTACAGGAGGTGCGCGCAGACCAAAACTTGCGAGACAGCGTGGTGTTCGTGCTCACGACCTCTAACACCGAGACCGACCGCACGCGCGCCTACCACGAGCACATCGCGGGCTACATGGTGAAGTCCGCTGTGGGACCGCAGTTCTCGAAGCTCGCTCACCTGCTGGCCGACTACCACACGAGCGTCTGCCTACCTTGACCCGAGACCGCTGATGCGCGCGATTAACCTCCTGATCGTCGACGACGACGATGTCGACCGCGAAAGGCTGCGGCGTCTGCTGCAGCGCCTCGAAATCAACGTATCGATCACTGAGGCCGGATCCATCGCCGAGGCGCGCGCGCACCTGCAACGCTCCGAGTTCGACTGCGCATTGGTCGATTACCGCCTCGGTGACGCCACGGGAACAGACCTAGTGCGCTTGATCAAGAGCGAGCTTGGCCGCCCCTTTCCCGTCATCATGGTCACCGGTATTGGCGACGAGCGCGTCGCCGTCGAGGCCATGCGCGAAGGCGTCTACGACTATCTGTCGAAAGCGCAGCTGCGCCCACAGCAGATCAAGAATGCCATCGAAGGCAGCCTGCGCTGGGTCCAGCTCGAGACCGAGCTCGCCGAGACTCAGGAGCGCCTGATGCGGCTCAGCATGTTCGACAGCCTGACCGGGTTACCGAACAGGAACCTGTTCTTCGATCGACTGGAGCAGGCGCTGCGAGCTTCTGGCCGCGGCGGCGCCACCTTCGCGCTCTTGATGATGGATCTCAATTTGTTCAAGGAGGTCAACGACACGCTCGGACACGAGGCGGGCGACAAAGTGCTGGCCGAGTTCGGACACCGACTGCAGCAGCTCTCGCGCAAGTCGGACACCTACGCGCGCCTCGGCGGCGACGAGTTCGCTGGGCTGCTCATGGGCACCGACAGCGTCGCGGGCGCCGTGGCCGTCGCGGAAAAGGTGGGCCGCGCGCTCCGTGCGCCGGTCGCCATCGAGGGTGACTTGGTCGCCGTCGGTGTATCGATTGGCATCGCGCTGTTCCCCGCACACGGCGCCGACGCGCGCACCCTGCTCGCCAACGCCGATCAATCCATGTACGAGGCCAAGCGCAGCAGTAAAAACTACAAAGTCTTCACTTCACGCACTTCCCCCGGTGAGACCAACCCATTTCTGGTCTCGAGTCATCTGGGGGAGGCGCTGGACCGAAAAGAGCTATTCCTCCACTATCAGCCGAAGGTGAGCCTGCAGACCGGCGAACTGGTGGGCGTGGAAGCGCTCGTGCGCTGGCAAAGTCATCGCTTCGGACTGCTTGCGCCCAGCGACTTCATCCCCGCCGCCGAGCGCTCATCACTAATCAACCCCATGACCTACGCCATTCTCGACATGGCCCTCGAACAGTCGCGGCTTTGGCGAGACGACGGCGTCGAGTTGTCGATGGCAGTGAATCTGTCTGCCCGCGTGCTGGACGACGAGCGGCTCGCCGAGCGCGTCGTCGACGCACTTTCGAGTCGCGGGCTCAAGCCAGAAACTTTGATGCTCGAAATCACCGAGACTGCGTTGATGACCAGCCCAACCCACGCGCGCGACGCGCTGCACGCGCTGCGCGAAGCGGGCGTCGGCATATCGATCGACGACTTTGGCACCGGGTACACGTCACTCAAGTATTTGAGAGACTTTCCCATCTCCGAAATCAAGATCGACCGCCTGTTCATCAGCAGCCTGAAGTGCGAAAGTCGTGACGCCTCGATCGTGCGCTCGATTTCGGCGCTGAGTGACGGCTTCGACGTCGACCTAGTGGCAGAGGGCATCGAATCCCTCGAATGCTGCCCGCTGCTCTACGAGCTCGGCTGCGACTTCGGCCAAGGCTTCTCGATCGCCTATCCAATGCCCGCAGACGATTTGATCGCTTGGCGTTCGGGCAGAGCTAGCCTCATGCCCTCCTCGGGGGCCAAACTACGTTCCGCAGCGCGTCTCGCACTGCAGACGAGCAAAGGCTAGGGCAAAAGCCAGCCTACGCTTCGAGCGTAGCCACAGCGGCATCCAACACTTCTCGGACTCGCCGTGCGAGTGCCGCGGGCACGATGGGCTTTTGCAGGTAGGCGATTCCTGAATCGAGGATACCATGATGAACGATGGCGTCCTCGGTGTATCCGGACATGAACAGGACCGCCATGCTGGGTCGCAGCTTGACTAAGCGCTCTGCAAGTTCGCGACCGTTCATGCGCGGCATGACGACATCGGTGAGCAATAGATCGATCGCGCCAGGGTAGCGTTCGCATTCGAGCACCGCCTCCCCTGGATTCGCCGCTTCGAGCACCCGGTAGCCCAGTCGCCGCAGAATTTCGCAAGAAACACGGCGCACCTCGGCCTGGTCTTCCACCAATAGAATCGTTTCGTTGCCGTCGAGCCGTTCCGGGATGGGCGACTCACGTGCGGCAAAGGCCGCCTCGCTGACGGCGGGAAAGTAGATGCGGAAGCGCGTGCCCTTGCCAATCTCACTGTCGACCCAAATGCTACCGCCGCTCTGCTGCACGATTCCGAAGACGGTCGACAAGCCGAGCCCAGTCCCCTTGCCAGAGTCCTTGGTGGTGAAGAAAGGCTCGAAGATACGGCTCTTGGTCGCCTCGTCCATCCCGATGCCGGTGTCGCTGACGGAGAGCTGGACGTGTAAGCCCTTCTTCATTCCGAAGTGGCTGGCGGCAGCGGCCTCGTCGAAAAGGATGTCCCTGGTCTCGATGCTCAATTTGCCGCCAGTCGGCATCGCATCCCGCGCATTGACCACCAGGTTCATCAGGACTTGATCGATTTGGCCGGGGTCGACGTTGATCCGAGAAAGATTGCGGGCGAGGCGCGCCGACAGTTCGATATTTTCCCCCAGGAGACGCGCCAGCATGCGCTCCGAAACTTGCAAGATCTCGTTGAGATCGACGACTTTCGGCGCCAAGATCTGACGTCGGCTGAAGGCGAGGAGTTGCTGGGTGAGCTCCGCCGCGCGCTCCCCCGCCAGCTTGATGGCCTCGATGTCCCCGCGCAGCGGATCGGTGGGGCGCAGGTCTTCCAGCGTCATCGTGCTGTAGCTCAGGATCACGGAAAGCAGATTGTTGAAGTCGTGCGCCACGCTCCCTGCGAGGCGTCCGATCGCGTCCATGCGCTGCGCGTGGCGCAGCTGCTCCTCCAGTCGACGCCCCTCGGTCACGTCGATCGACAGCACCATGACGCCCAGATCGCAGGCCTCGATTCGCAGCTCGAACGCGCGCTTTTCGCCGTCGGGATAGGTAAACTCGTTCACCAGAAACGCCGGGACGCCACTCTCCAGACAGCGGCGCATCAGCGCAAACACTGGGGTCTCGTCGATGCCCGGATAGCACTCCATCATGGTGCGACCGAGCAGCTCTTCGCGCGTGCGCCGACCGTGGAGAGCGGCCGCTTCGTTCAAGAACACGTAACGCCATTCGCGGTCGACGACCTGCAGTCCTTCGCGCATCGCCGCGAGGATTCGCAGGAGATCCTGGGAATGCAGAGCAGTGGCAGCCGTATTCATGGCGATCCTAGTCACGCGAGCGCGCGTTCGAGACCCGAGCCCTGACTGACTTCTTCAGCCAGGCGCTGCAAGTCTAGCGCCGAACCAGCCTCCCCTGTAATCAGGCGAACGCAGGACTCACGAGTTTCGCGCGTGCCGCGGGCAACGCGTTGGCGTTCTTCTGACCGAGCGAGATCCGCCAAGCGCTAGCTCGGGACAGCAAAACGGCGCCATTTGCCAGGGTGTCGGCCGCCACGCCGACGGCCCGGGCGAGTTCGGTGAGAGCGGCGGTTGGCAATTCTTGTACGCTCAGCCTCGACCGTGGCCGTTCCCTATGTGCGCTCGCCTGAACTTCCGCCGGTGCCCCCACGCGCGGCCGCGTGTCGTGCACACTCTACGGACGAGCCCGAGAAGCGCACGGCTGAGCCGCCGTCCGGCGCCGGAAAGGCTCGAGGCGCTGCTGTCGCTAGATTGCTCCTCGCTGAGACAGTGCCATCGTTGCCCTTCAAATTCGCGCCAGTTCGCAAACCTGGGAGCGGTTCCAGCTTTTGGCTTTGCGCGCCCCTCACCCCTCGTTCATACTGCGCGGGCACTTCCCAGTCAGTGAGCTCCACTAAATGCATCACCGCCTCCGCGTCAACCGTGCCCTACTTGGATTTTGTTTCGCGTGCTTGCCTTGGGTCGCCGGCTGCGACGTAGGCAGCGGCGGCGACGGCGGCGCGTCGACTGCGCTTTGCATGAAGCCGAGTTGCTCGGAGACCGCACAGCAAGGCTATAGCTGCGACAGCGGCGCTTCACTTCAACTCGGCAAGTACCGGGTGCTCAACAACCTGTGGGGTAAAAACTCGGCTGGCGTCATGGGGCAGCAGTGCCTGTGGAGCACCTGTAACACCGAGGCGTCGATTTCCTGGGGTACCGACTACAGTTGGTTCGGTGCCGGCACCGGCCAGGTAGTGTCGTACACCGCTGCCATTCTGGGCTGGCACTTCAGCACCATTCCCGCGGACAGCGGCTTGCCCGTCCAGCTTTCGTCGGCGACGCGCGTGGCCTGCGATTGGACCTTCCGCCTCAAGCAGACCCAACCCTCGACGCAAGACGTCGCGTATGACATTTGGCTCTCCACCGACCCCAACCCAACCGGTAGTACTCGGCCGACGGACGAAGTCATGATCTGGCTTCAGAACTCGAGCGGCGCCTCGCCAATCGGCGGGGGCACCGTCGCCACGGCGCAGATCGATGGCGGCAACTGGGCCCTGCATGAAGGGCGGAGCAACGCTAGCGATGCTAACGCCTGGGTGGTCCATTCGTTCTTGGCCACGACGAGCAGCGCTTCTTGCACGAGCCTCCACATCAGTGAGTTCTTCGATTACCTCGTGCAACAACGCGGTCTCGATAGTTCGAAGTACTTGATCGGCATCGAAGCCGGCACCGAGATCTTCTCTGGCGCCGGCCGGCTCGATACAGACAGCTATTCCTGCACGATCGAATAGCAACGCGAGCAGCCGACCCCTGCCGCAGCTCGGCTACGCGCCCACGTACAAGGCGCGGGGGCGTAGCAGGCGGCCTTGCTCGCGCTGCTCGAAGACGTGCACCACGTGCCCGAGTGCACGGCCCACCGCGAAGATTGCCGTGGCAGCGCCGGGCGCTAAACCAAGCGCGCGCGCGACCGCCACCAGGCCCAGGTCGAGCGTCGGCGGCTCCGCGCCTGCGAGCGCCATCGCCTCGCAGGCGACCTGAATCGCGCGCACGTGACGATTTTTCGGGGCAAGCTCGGCTGCGCTGTCGAGCAAGAGCGGCGCGCGCGGATCGCCCGCGGGGTACAGCGGGTGCCCAAAACCCGGCAAGGCACGCCGCGCCGTTAGCTCGCCGCGCACCCAGCCGAGCGCCTGCTCCGGCACCGCAAAGCCGTCGAGGACGCGCTCCAGACGCTCACAGGTGCCGCCGTGCCGGCCGCCGCTCAGCGTGGCCATGGCTGCCAGCAGACAGCGCGGCAAATCAGCGCCTGCCCCCGCGGCGATCCGCGCCGTGAACGTCGATGCATTGAGTTCGTGATCGGCGACCAAGACGAGCGCTTGCCTGACCGCGTTTTCGGCGGGCGCGGCCGAAGCGCCCCCGAAGCTACGCAAAATGGCTGAGGGCAAGTTCGGAGCCGCTAGCGTGCGGCGCAGCGCAGCGGAGCCTTTTCGGAGCGCGATCGCTGCCACCAACAGCCCCAAGAGATGGCGCGCCCGCTGCACCTCCACGTCGAACGGCGCCTCCCAGGCGGCAGTCGATTCGAACGGCAGACTCGACAGCGCGAGTTGCATACAGGAGAGCGGACTCGTGCCGGCATCGACAGCGCGCGCCGAGCACTCGAGCGCCTTCGGCGCAACGCGCGGCCAAGCGGGCTCGCGCGCTGGCAACGTGCCGGTCCAAAGGAGCTCGGCAACGCGTTCGACCGAGACACCAGATCTTGCCAATTCGATCGCGCTTTGCCCCCGATAGCGCGGCCCCGTAGGCCCGACGTCGCTGACGCGCGTTTCGAGCACGGGCTCGCCAAAGTACAGCGCTGACGCGGCCACAGCCGTGTGCCCGCGGCGCGCCTGGCTGCGCTCGTGCAGGTGCTGCAGATCTACGCGCGCATAGACACGGACACCCGCCGCGCGCTGAGCGCGCACCAGACCGCGACTCACGTAGGCGTACAACGTTTCGCGCCGCACCCCGAGCAGCGCCGCTGCTTCCGTGGCGGACAGCCAGTCCGCATCCGCATGGATCATTCCGCTACATTGATTGATGAATCCACATTGATCAATGTAGAGCCCCGCGCTACCCAATTGACAGCAATTCTCGCGGAGGAAGTCATGAATCTCAGCTCGAATCCGGGCGCGCCCGGCGTCGCCCGCGCTTCAGGTCTCGACGACATCGTGTTCGCAGAAACCCTACTCAGCGAGGTCGACGGCGCGCGCGGTCGTCTCAGTGTGCGCGGCTACCCGATCGAACAGTTGACTGGTCACATTCATTTCGAAGCGTTGTGCGCGCTGCTGTGGGACGGAGCGCTGCCGAGCCCGGTGCGCGAGCGGGAACTGCGTCGCGAGCTCGGCCGAGCGCGCCTCCGCGCCCATGCTCGCCTAGGCGCAACCCTCGCCGCAGCGCTCACCCTGGACGACCCAATGGACGCGCTGCGCGCCGGGGTCGCGCTATTGCCGAGCGATGCGGGACTCGGCCATGATGAGGGCACGGCGCTCGACATCGTGGCGACAGTGGGCGTGTTGCTCGCGGCCTGGGCAAGGCGTCGGCGCGCCGAGCTTCCGATCGAACCGAACCCGGAGCTCTCTCACGCCGAAGACCTACTGCGACTGCTCGGCGTGGCATCTGACCCGGCACGCGCGCGTGCGCTCGATAGCTACCTCGTGACCGTCGCCGAGCACGGCATGAACGCATCGACCTTCACGGCACGCGTCGTGGCATCGACGGCGTCCGACAGCGTTTCGGCGGTAACGGCGGGCATTTCCGCGCTCAAGGGCAAGCTACACGGCGGCGCGCCAGGCCCTGTGCTCGACATGCTGGACGCGATCGCTGAAGAGCAGAACGCGCGCGACTATCTCACCCGAGCGCTCGCGGGTGGGGAGCGCATCATGGGCATGGGCCACCGCATCTACCGCGTGCGCGATCCGCGCGCCGAGGTGTTGGAGCGCGCCACGCTCGAACTCGCCGAGGGCGCACCAGCCGGTCGCGTCGCGTTGGCGCGCGCCGTCGAACGCATTGCGGAAGAGCTGCTCGCCGCCCGTCACCCGGAGCGCAAGCTCTGCGCCAACGTCGAGTTTTTCACCGCGGTCTTGTTGGAGGCGGTGGGCGTCCCACGTGAGCTCTTCACCGCGACCTTCGCCGCGGCGCGCGTCGCCGGCTTCTTGGCTCACATCGCCGAGCAGCGCCGGGCGGGTCGCATCGTGCGACCGAGCTCTCGCTATGTCGGGCCCGAATTCGAGGCGGGCGACCACGTTGCGCCGCCAAGTTCGGTGGCGTTCGCCTGAACGAACGGCGCCGGCAGGACGCAGCCTTCAGCCGAAAAGACAAGGCGGCCTAGCGGCCGGCTACCGCGCAGCGAACCCAGGAAACCTGCGAGAAACCCCTCACAAGCGAGGATTTTGAGCGAGCGCATGCAGCAGCGGATGGGCCTCGCCTTTCGGAGCGAAGCGGCTACACTCCGCGAACTTCGTGACCGGTCCGGCGACCTGTGCGGAGCAACGCTTTCACGCGGCATCGGAGTATGAGCGACAAATGACCGACTTCAAGCAAATCCAAGCACTCCTCGGTGACAAGGCCTCCTCTCTGCTCGAGCATCAGAGCAAGACGGTTACGAAGGACAAGCTGCACTTGCCTTCACCGACCTTCGTCGACGACGTCTGGGTATCGTCCGACCGTAGCCCGCGCGTGCTGCGCAGTTTGCAGAGCCTGTTCGGTTCGGGCCGCCTCGCGAACACCGGCTACGTGTCGATTCTCCCGGTCGACCAGGGTATCGAGCACTCGGCGGGCGCTTCTTTCGCCAAGAACCCAGCCTATTTCGACCCCGAGAACATCGTGAAGCTCGCCGTCGAAGGCGGCTGCAACGCTGTCGCCAGCACCTACGGCGTGCTCGGCTCGGTGGCGCGCAAGTACGCGCACAAGATCCCGTTCATCGTGAAATTCAACCACAACGAGTTGCTCACGTACCCGAACAAGGCGGAGCAGATCGTGTGGGGCACCATGAAACAGGCATCCGACATGGGCTGCGTCGCGGTCGGCGCGACCGTGTACTTCGGCTCGGCCGACGCCTCACGCCAGATCGTCGAGGTCGGGCAGATGTTCCAGCAAGCGCATGAGCTTGGCATGGCGACCATCCTCTGGTGCTACCTGCGCAACAAGGCGTTCAAGGTCGGCAGCACGGACTATCACGTGTCGGCGGATCTCAGCGGCCAGGCGAATCACCTCGGCGTGACGCTGAGCGCGGACATCATCAAGCAGAAGCTCCCCGAGAACAACGGCGGCTTCAAAGCCCTGAACACCGGGGAGTCGTCGTACGGCAAGCTCGACGAGCGCATCTACTCCGAGCTCACGACCGACCATCCCATCGACCTCACCCGTTACCAGGTCGTCAATTGCTTCATGGGCCGCGCGGGTCTCATCAACAGCGGTGGTGCTTCCGGCAAGAACGACCTTGCCGAAGCCGTCACCACCGCCGTCATCAACAAGCGTGCGGGCGGCATGGGTCTCATCAGCGGCCGCAAAGCCTTCCAACGTCCAATGGACGAAGGCGCGAAGCTGCTTCAGGCCATCCAAGACGTGTACCTCTGCAAGGAAGTCACGGTCGCCTGATCCGGCAAACGCGCCCGCTGCACCGGCAGCGCGCGTAGAGAAGACGCCGAGCCTCAGCGCTCGGCGTTTTCGTTTTGTTCGTAGTGATCTCGTGAACCCGGTTCCGAGACAGGGTCGGCGCGATGGAGGGGAGCTGGTGGTGCGAGCAGGCGCGTCGCGCCTTCGCTCGGGATTCCCCAACGCGGGCACTCCGACCAGCACTGCTCCAAAATTCCTAAAATCCAGCTCATTCGCGGGTAATCATGGGCGAAACCCCCCGATAAAATGCGAGGAGTGAAGCCCCCATAGACCGACGAGCTGGTGTATCGTGCGAGGCACTTCGCTTCTTTCTCGGGCGGTTTGGAGAAAGCTCACTGCTGGGTGCAGGGCAGCGCTGTTGCCAGTGCGGCGTGCTCCGTCCCGCGTGCGGGCGTGGTCGTGGTTTCGGAGGCTCAACAATGAACACGAATCGTCCTCGTGCGCCGAAGAAGGCGTGGCTCACCTATCTCGGCCTTGCCCAGGCATTGCTTGCCGTGTTTGCTCTGGCAAGCGCGTGCTCGAGCACCAAGTCCCAGTTCGACCGCGTCGGCTCGCTCGGGACGGGCGGCTCCGCGGGCTCGACAAGCTCTAGTAGTAGCGGCGGCAGCCCAAACGGGCAGAGCTCGGGAGGCTCCGTCGGCTCCGGAGGAATGACGACGATCGGGCTGGCCGGCAGATCGAGCGGAACGAATTGCGTGACGTCGTGCAATCCGCTCGGCGGGCAGTGGTGCGGCGAGATCGGCAACAACTGCGGTGACAAGCTGACCTGCCCGCCCTGCGCGAACGATTGGGTCTGCGAAAACAACGCCTGCGTGGGGCCCCCAAGTTGTCAGCGACTCACCTGCGATAGCGCGGGCGGGCGCTACTGCGGCACCATTGGCGACGGCTGCGGCGGAGCGCTGGTGTGTGGTGATTGCCCGGACGGCGGCACCTGCGCCGGCGGCGGCATCCCGAACCTCTGCAAGCCAGCCAACTGCACCCCGCGAGCCTGCACGGACCCGGTGAGTGGCGGCCAATACTGCGGCGACATCGGAGACGGCTGCGGCGGGCAGCTGCACTGCGGCGACTGCGCGGGCGGCAAAGCGTGCGGCGGTGACGGCGTCGCGAACGTTTGCCCGGGCGCGGGATGCCGCAACCTGCAGTGCACCATCAAGACCGACGCCTGCCCCAGCGATTCGCCAACCACGCTGACGGGAACGGTCTACGACCCCGCGGGCAAGCTCCCACTTTATAATGCGCTGGTTTACGTGCCGAACGATCCACTGCCGCTGCCCCCGATTTCGGATGGCATCACCTGCGAGCAGTGCGCGGCATTCGCGGCAGGATCGCCGATCGCCGCGGCGCTCAGTGACGTGAGCGGCAAGTTCACGCTGACCGGAGTGCCCTCTGGCGCGAACGTGCCGCTCGTCATTCAGGTCGGTAAGTGGCGCCGCGAAGTGACGCTCAACACGACCCTGAACAAGTGCACCAGCAACGCGCTCAGTGACGTCGAGATGACGCGGCTCCCTAGAAATAAGGTGGAAGGCCACATTCCGCGCATCGCGGTCACGACAGGCGGCCAGGACGCGCTCGAATGCCTGCTGCGTAGGATTGGCATCGCTGAGGAGGAATTCACCACCGATGCCGGTGAGGGGCGCGTCCACCTGTACGTCGGCGGCCAAGCGGGCATGGGAGCGGGCACGAACCAATTCTCGAGCAGGCTCGGCGGCGCGCAATTTTCGCAGGCAACGGCGCTATGGGCCGACCCAACGAAGTTACACGACTATGACATCATGATGCTGTCCTGCGAAGGCGGCGAATATCCGAACGCCAAGTCCGCATACGTGAACAACGTCGCCGCTTACATGAACCAAGGCGGGCGTGTCTTCGCCGATCACTACCACTACTACTGGATGCGCTCGGGGCCTCAGGATCTGCGCGGCACAGCGA
The DNA here is from genome assembly GCA_019695485.1 of Sorangium sp. Taxonomy (GTDB): domain Bacteria; phylum Myxococcota_A; class Polyangia; order Polyangiales; family Polyangiaceae; genus PMG-095. The sequence goes on along the minus strand of JAEUAF010000115.1, from coordinate 419 downwards.
CCTATGAGGGCGCGCTTCCGGATCCGCCGCTTGCCATGACCGCACTGGTCGACACGAGCTTCGTGAAGGGCGCGGCGCTCGCCGATTGGCTGGTGCTGACCAACGCATCGACCCAACGCGGTCAGCTGCCGGTCGCGGTCTCGCAGCACTCGGTGTCTGCCGTCACTCCGCCCACGCAGCGCTGGATCTATCTGGAGCAAAACCCCAACGACAAGCCTGCCCTGCGCCCGTCGATCCAGTACATGACCTTCAACACGCCGGTGACCGCTGCGCCAGAAAGCCAGTGCGGGCGCGTGGTGTTCACCGACATTCACATCGCGGCCAGCGTAGCCGATCCGGCGGGCGGGCCCGCGTTGGGTGGAGACACTTCGCGCCCCGGCGCCAGCGGCGGTACGGGCACGAGTACGGGCACGAGTACG
>JAEUAF010000111.1 GCA_019695485.1 Sorangium sp. | reverse complement strand
TTGGGACGACAACCTCGGTCATCATCACCTGGGCCCCTTCGAGCACCGCGCTCACCGCGGAACGTATCACCACGGCTACTTCTTCCGCCGCCGCCGCTTGCGATTCGCTCACGGAGACGCTGCGGCTGAGTAGCCGAGAGCCTTCTCGCTGATAGAAATAGACGACTAGCGCATGCGGGCGCACCTCGAGCCACACGACCGCTAAGGCGCCTGTGGCGCGGCTCGACTCCGCGGCGGCTCGGCTCGTGACGGCAAGCTCATGCAGATCGCGCGTCTCGAGCAGGAGCTCGACGTCGAGTTCGACGAGCTGGCTGCGGATCGCGTCCAGCATGGCCGGCGGCGGTGCGCTTTCCTCGGATGTAGGCAGCAGGAAGACCAGCCGACGCGCGCGTTCCTCCGGGGCGGCGTGGCCTTCCTGCGCGGATGCGCTCACCCCGCCGCACAGCAGCCAGAGCGTCACCGACCAAGCGAAAACGAGAGCACGCAACATCGTGCCCAGTTGTCGTACGTCGAGAACCCGCTGAGAGTAAACCAGCTTTGCTGGGCGACGTCGCTCGCGTGCCGAAATATCCGCCCCTTCGTCGCCCGCTATGCCACTGGTTCGGCGTCTTCCATGCAACACGAGCTGCGCTTGCACCCTTTGACACGCTCTCTCGGCCGAACCCTCGCGATCGGCCTGTCCGTTGCTTTGCCAGGGCTCGGCTGTGGTCAGAGCTCGAGCGCGGCGCTCGGTTTAGGCGGCGCGCTGCAAGGGGCCGGCGGTGCTGGTAGCGGCGGCGCCACGCCGCTTGCTGGTGCAGGCGCCTCTGCGCTGGGCGGCACATCGAGTGCGGGCGCTCTAGGTGCGGGCGGGTCGTCTGTTGCCGGTTCCGGGAGCGGTGGGGTCCAAGCGATGACATCGGGCGGCGCGGCTGGGGCCACGCTAGGCGGCGCGGGCGCTGCGTCGTCCGGCGGAACAGTCGGCTCTGGTGGGCGCGCGATGAACGCGGGCGGAACGCTCACCACGGGTGGAACGCCAGCCGCGGGCGGCACTGCGGTCGGCGGCCGTGGTGGGGCCGGCGCCGGCGGAGCCGCGAGTGGCGGTAGCGGTATGGGAGGGGGCGCAGGCGCCACGACCGCTTGTCCTCGATATGACGCCGCAAAGCCACCGCAAGTGCTGACGCTGAGCGGCAACTTGGGCACGCATGACCCGAGCCTGATCGCCGCGAACGGGCAATACTACTTGTTCCAAACCGGCTCCCGACTCCCGACAAAGACGTCGAAGGACCTGCTCGCGTGGCAGGGAGGCTCCGCGGTGTTCAGCGCGAACCCAGCCTGGATTGCACAACAGGTCCCCGCCGCGACCGACTTATGGGCGCCCGACATTTCCTTCTTCGGGGGCACTTATCATCTCTATTATGCCGCCTCGACTTTCGGCAGTAACAAATCGTGCATTGGGCATGCCACGCGCGCGAGCCTGAGCACTGGCTCTTGGACGGACCAGGGCTCGGTGATTTGCTCCAACGCAGGCAGCGCGAGCGACAATTGGAACGCCATCGACCCCAACGCGATCGTCGACGACGAGGGCACTCCGTGGCTCACGTTTGGCAGCTTCTGGGGCGGAATCAAGCTCATCAAGCTCGATGCGAGTGGCGCGCGAGCCGACACGCAGTTGCTTTCGCTCGCCGCGCGTCCGAGCAACGGCGGGGCGCTCGAAGGGCCCTTCATCGTTCACGTCTGCGGCTACTACTACCTCTTCGTGTCGTGGGATCATTGCTGCGATAGCCCCTGGAACTACAACATCCGCGTCGGGCGCTCGACGAGCGTCAGCGGCCCCTACACCGACAAGGCGGGCAGCGCCATGATGCAGGGGGGCGGCACCCTACTCGTGCAGGGCAACACCACGTGGACCGGGCCCGGTCACAACGCAATCATCGTGACCGCAAACGGCGCGTATAATGTGTATCACGCGCTGAACGCAAACCACGCGAGTCCGACCCTGCGCGTCGCAGAAATCGCGTGGGACGATCAAGGCTGGCCGATCTCCGCTGGCCCGTAGTGGGGCCGCGCGCGGCATCAGAAGCCTTCGTGGATCAAGGCCTGTCTTAGTTTTTCGTTGTCTTTGATGTCACGCTTCGCGACTTGGGTTCGAAGCGACATGATGGTGTTGTGGGGCCAGCTCTTTTGGAACAGGTTCACCATCCACTTTGCGACAGAACCTTTCGGATCGCACAAGACTTCGGCCATGACGCGGGTCCGCTTGCCGCCGTCCACGGCGGTGAGCACGAAGCTGCCGAACAAGAACTCGCCGCGGATGTAGTCCGTCTTGGGGGCGTCCGGGTCTGCGACGGAGTGATAGTTCAGTACGACCTGCTTCTGCTTTGCATGCAGCTCGAGCTTGGCGCGGAACACGAAATCCCGATCCTTTAATACGAAGGGAGTCGCGATGTGATCCCACTCCACGTACTCGTCTTCACTGATCTGGCGAAGCGTGCGGGCCTCGGCCAGGCTATCGATCCACTCCGTGGCGCGCTTGGTGTCGACCAAGACGCTCGCGACTCGGAGCAGCGGCGCGTCGACGTAGCCGTCGCCGCGTAACGCCACGACCGGTGATCCCGCGACGTCGCGCCGATACACGGCAATGCCGTCGTCTTCGTCGAACTTCTCCCAGGCGATGCTCTTCGCTGCATCGCCGCGCGCGGTCGTCACGCCGGCCACACACAGCGCGAAGGTGGTAAACCAGAGCAAGCGTCTCATGTGGAGTCCTCGGGTCGAGCGGAGCGGACCGCCGGCGGCGGTTCGCTAGCGTCGGGTGTTCACCAACCGGCGTGCGGCGTAAAGCGGCGGGCGAGCTTCTCTCACGCAGACCCACTTTTCACGCCAATTCTGCGCCTTTGCGAGCAATTTCTGTCCCGTCTGAAATGTTTGGCGCGCTGTCGGCACCCTTCTTGGCGACGAGTCGCTCAGAACGCGGAAATGAGCACCTTCCTAATTCGCGTCGCAACGCTATGCTGGAAGGCTTAGAGCCATGAACTTATCGTCGCTTCGACGCTTACTACGTGTGTGTGTTCCCTATGTTGGTAGCAGCGGCCTGCTAGTCGCCTCGTGTGCCAAGGCACCCGATAGCGGGCTCTTCGATAGCGGCGGGACCACGGGCGCTCACGTGGTGGTCATTGGCGGCGGGGAGAGTTCGGGCGGCAGTGAGAGTTCAGGCGGCAGTGAGAACTCAGGTGGCAGTGAGAACTCAGGCGGCAGTGAGAACTCAGGCGGCAGTGAGAACTCAGGTGGCACCAGCAATGCCGGCGGGCCCAGTCTTGGGAGGGGAGGCGCGCTCGTGGCGGGAGGAGGGAACGGCTCGAGCGCTGGCGCCCGCGCGTCGTTCGGCGGATCGGATGCGGGCGGCGCGGCGACGGCGGGTGGTCGCGCGAGCGCTAGCGGCGGCATGCTGGTCAGCGGATCGTCCGGGCGCATGGGCATGGCTGGCGACACTGCGATGGCCGGAGCTGGAGGTGCAGCGCCAGCTCCGTGTCAGGGCCCACATGTCCTCGACGACATGGAAGACCACGATAACTCGATCTGTAAAGTAGATGGCCACATCGGCACCTGGTGGACCACGAACGACGGCACCAGCACCAGCCAGCAGCCGGCCCCTGGAAAGAGCGTGGTTCCGCAGCGCGTGACGGATCGGCCTGGAAGTAGCTTCGCCATGCGCACTACGGGTGACGGCTTCACGGCGTGGGGGGCGACGCTCGGCTTCGACGTGCGAGCGTCTGCAGCTCAGCCCTACGACGCCTCGGCGTTCGGTGCGATTACGTTCTTCGCGAAGGGGCCGGTGCTCGGAACGATCCGCGTGTCGCTGCGCGTGAACGACATCACCCCCCAGGCTTATGGCGGCAGCTGCGTGGAGAGCAGCGGCTCTTGCTACCACTACCACGGCATCGAGATGCCGATCACCGACAGCTGGGCACCGTACACGGTCACGTTCGACAGTTTGGTACGCGAGAACGACTGGGACGGCGCCTTCGACCCGAAGCAAGTGGTCGGCGTCGAGTTTCGGATCAACAACCCGGCTTGCACTCAGTCATTTACCCTATGGGTCGATGACGTGGCGTTCGTCGCGAAGTAATCCGGTCGCCGCGGGGCGAGCGCCTTCGCGGGCGCTCGCGGGGCTTGACGGCGTGGCTTCTCGACTGCAGGTCTTATCAGCAGCCTAAATGACGGAGCAGGCCGAGTTTCGCGCGCCCGATGCCTCCCTCGAGCCGAACCGGGGAGGGCCTTTCCAGGTGGAGGTCTTCTATGACGGTGACTGTCCGCTCTGCCTGCGCGAGATTCGCATGCTTCAGCGGCGCGACGTCGCCGGTCGGATTCGCTTCACCGACATCGCCCGAGCAGAGTTCGATGCGAGCAGCTTGGGTCTCGATCACTCGGCGCTCATGCAGAAGATCCACGGCCGCCTTGCTGACGGCACGATAATCGAGGGGGTGGAAGTGTTTCGCCGACTCTACGATGCCGTCGGCTTTCAGCGACTCGTGCGGCTGTCGCGCCTCCCGGGCGTGACTCAACTGCTCGAGCTGAGCTACCGTAGTTTTGCGAAGCACCGGCTGCGCCTGACCGGTCGCTGTGAGGAAGGCGTGTGCGCGATCCACTCGCGCGTCGGCGCAGACTAGTCGATGTTCCCGACCTGTCCGCAGCCGGACACACGTGCAGCGGGCAACCCTTGCTTGCGCCTGGCGAGCGCCGTTCGTCTCGGTCGAGGGTGCGCGTGAGCATATATCCAATCTGCTTGCAGTTATCGGCTCAAACTGCTAGGAACTGAACGGTGGCGTCCCGAATTCTACGGGCTTGAAAAGGGGTCGACTGATGGCAGCGCACGATGCAACAAAAATGACCATGCCCGCTGGGTGCTGGTTCGATGCGGATTTTTCGCACGGTTGCGTTCGCGCCAGCCTCAATCGTCGCCCGTATCAGGCCCTGGCGAGTTCTTCCGCGTAGCGCCTCGGCGCTCGGTCTCGTTCCGCAGTTGCGGCGCCTCCGCTGTGCCGCTGTCGTGGGTCTTCTCGCGCGCTCTGCGTCAGACGGCCGTGCGATTCGCTTCGAAACGAGCGCTTGCGGCGGCCTTCGTCGCTCGCCCGCGAGAGCTGGCGGCTAGTTCGCGAGCCGGGTTCTCGGCGCACGGCTCGTTTCTTTTCGCGGCCCGGGCCGCACCATCTTTTTTTTGTGTTCGAAGAGCACGCAGCATCGGCAATTTCCCATGACTTTACCGAAAGTATTGATTGTCTGTACGCGCGAATGGTTCGGCTCGGCGCGCCTACCCGAAGCGCTCACGCGCGTGGGCTTCGAAGTCGCTTCGTTCAGTTTCACGCGCGGCCTCATCACACACTCCCGCCACGTTCGGACTCAGTTCGTGCTGCCGAAGGCGCCCACGGACGACGAGATCCTCGGCGGGCTGGAGGCTGCGCTGCTCGCATTCGCGCCCACGCTCGTGATCCCTGGCGACGATCCCGCCGTGGAACTCCTACACGCGCTGGCGCATGAGCTTTCTGGGCGTGTCGACGTCGCGGCGAGCGTGCGCGAATGCTTGGCGCGCTCACTCTCCGCCGCTGCCCAGCGTGCCGTCGTGCAGAGCCGGAAGGGGCTGCATGCGCTCGCCGCTCAACTAAGCTTGCGTACGCCGCAACAGGCGATCGTCGAGGACGCGGACTCGGCGCTACAGTTCGCGCGCGAGCAGGGCTTCCCAATCGTACTGAAGGTCGAAAATAGCTGCGCTGGGTTCGGCACCTCCATTTGCCGCGATGACGCTGCCGTTCACGCCGGCTTCGCCCATTTGCGCGCTCGCTATGGGCTCAGGGACAGCAGCGGGCAGGTCGTCGTTCAGAAATTCATCGAGGGGCGTACCGCCATGCGCGCGGTGGTCGCTCTCGACGGAGTCGTGCTGGGTGGGCTCTCAGCCATCAAGCGCGAGACGCACCCTGCACCCACCGGTCCAAGCACCGTCGTCGAGTTCTTCGAACACGAGGAGATGAGCGCGAGCGTCGAGGCGCTCGCGCGTTCACTCGGCTTGGCAGGCTTCGCGAGCTTCGACTTCATGGTGGAGAGCGCTTCGGACCAAGCGTACCTGATCGAGCTAAATCCGCGGCCTACACCCATCTGCCATCTGGGCGGGGCGTTCGGGGCGGATCTCTGCGCGCTCCTGTTCGAGCGCTTGACTGGGCTCTCCGCGCGAGGCGGCCGTCCGCGCCACGCCGGCAACGTGGTCGCGCTGTTTCCGCAGGAATGGATCCGAGACCCGGCGAGCCCGCACTTGCGCGAGGCGTTTCACGACGTTCCTTGGGACGACCCCAAGCTCGTGGAAGAGTTGGTGCGGATGGGATCCGAGCAGATGGGTTGGGGACACTTGCGGCGCGAAGAGAATCGTCGCGAGGGGTTCCGCCAACGTGCCGCGCGATAAGGCAGTCATGCAGCCCGCTCTCGAAACTCAGAGGCTTTCCAAGACCTACCGCCGTCGCAAACGACAGCCCGGGCTATTCGGCGCTGTGCGAAGCTTGTTCTCCTCCGAGAGCACCGACGTTCCGGCGGTGCGCGAGTTGTCATTTCGCATCGAGCCCGGCGAACGCGTCGGGCTGATCGGCGAGAACGGCGCGGGGAAGTCGACCACCCTCAAAATGCTCACGGGGATCTTGGTGCCGACCGCGGGCACGCTGTCGGTGCTCGGTCGCACGCCGCACAAGGAGCGTCGCCAGCTATCACGAGACATTGGCGTGGTTTTTGGGCAGCGGCCGCAGCTGCTCTGGGACATTCCGGTGCGGGAAACCTTCAGTCTGCTAAAGACTATGTACCGCATTCCAGAAGCCGTCTACGCGGTGACGTATCACGAAGCGGTGAGGCGTTTGGAGCTCACGCCGTTGCTCTCGGTTCCGGTGCGACAGCTATCGCTTGGGCAGCGCATGCGTTGCGACCTTGCGGCCGCGCTGCTGCACGCTCCGCGCATCGCGTTCCTGGATGAACCCACGATCGGCCTCGATGTGTCGGTAAAAGAGCAGGTTCGAGAGTTCATCGTCGAGATGCAAGCGCGCTTCGGGACGACGCTCTTGATCACCACCCACGACTTGAAGGACATCACGGAAACGTGCGAGCGCCTGCTGCTGCTCGACCGTGGAGAGCTCCTGTTCGACGGCTCCCTGCCGGAGTTCGAGCGGCGCTTCGCCAGCAAGCGTCGTATCGTGGTCGAGCTGGAGAAGGCGATCAGCGAGGACGCGCGCGTTGCTCTCGCGGCCGAGCTCAGCGCCTTGGGCGGCGCCTTGCGAGTCACGGCCCCTCAGCATTTGACCGTGGAGTACGAGCGGGAGGGCGCGGCCCCGACCTTGACCCAAGTCGTACTCTCGCGCGTTCCGGTCGCGGATATCGTGCTCGAAAAGGCGGACATCGAGAGCATCGTGGCGGGCATTTATCGGCGCACGGCCAGCCCCATCGAGAACGGCCCGGGATGAGCGCGACACAGTCAGAACGAGTTCGCTCGCGTGCGGCCCTGCCGCTGGGCCCGTTCGGGGATCTTGCGAGCTACGTCGCGCTCTTCGTGCGCAGCGTACGAGCCAACTTCGCTTATCGGCAAGCCGTGCTCACGTCACTCTTGGCTGCTGGGATTTCCTACTCCATTCCGCTGCTCGTATGGCGACACGTGTATGCGGCGAGCCCGCACGCGCCTCCCATTCCCGCCGCCCAGTTGTTCGCCTATCTGCTGCTCGGCGGCTGCCTGAACTTTGCGCTCGGTATGAGCGTCGAGTTTCGCGTGGGACAGCGCATTCGCACCGGCATGATCGCGACGGATCTACTAAAGCCCATCGATTTTCAGGTCGCGCAGCTGAGCCAGGCCCTGAGCGATGCCTTGTTCAACGTGCTCTTGTGCGGGCCGATCTGGTTCGTCGGGCTCGTGACTTTACGCGGCGAGATCTTGCCTGCGAGCACCGGGTCGCTGCTGGCGTCGCTGCTCAGCATCGTGCTGGCCTTCGTGATCATGTTCTCGATTTCCTTCGTGTTCGTGCAGGCCGCGTTCTTCACGAACAGTGGCTACGGCATTTTCGCAGCGCGCAGCGCGCTGCAACAGACCTTCTCGGGGCTCTCGGCGCCGCTCGCGTTGTTTCCCTGGTGGATGCGCGCGACGAGCGAGTGGCTACCGTTTCGCCACACCATCCACACGCCGATCGCCATCTACCTCGGCTGGGTGAGCGGGGGCGAGGTAGCGCGCTTGCTTGCCCTGCAGCTGGGCTGGGCGGTGCTGCTGTTTCTGCTTGGGCGGGTGATCTTGGCGGCCGCGTTTCGGCGCCTCGAGATTCAGGGCGGCTGAAATGGAATGGATCAAACTCTACTTCGTCGCTTATCGCACCGCCCTCCAGGCCAAGCTCGAATACCGCGCCGACTTCTGGGTTGGCATGCTCACCTCCGTTCTGTTGCAACTCGCGGCGCTGAGCTTTCTCGTCGTCATCTTCAAGAACGCCCCCTCGTTGAATGGCTGGACTGGGACGGAGGTGGTGTTTCTGTTCGGCATGACGGCCGCGGCGCTCGGCACTTCTGAGCTCTTCTTCAATCACATCTGGATGCTTCCTCAATACGTCGTGAGCGGTGAGCTCGACCGGCTGTTGACTTACCCTGTGCACTCGCTGCCGTTCTTCCTCATCACGCGGCCGGAGCTTCACTCGTTCGGGAACTTGGTAACCGGCTCGCTGCTCGTGACAGGCTCGCTGATTCAATTGGGGGCGCCGCTCGTCGCGTGGCTACTGGTCCCGCTCTGGATCGTGTGCGGTTCGATCACGTACACGTCAGCGCTGGTGGTGTTTGGTTGCCTGAGCTTTCGGCTGCTCGGCCCCTACTCCCACCATCTGATGGTGCCGCACAATCTGTTGCAAGCGACGCGCTACCCGCTCGGCATCTACCCGGGCTGGCTCGCGTATCTGCTGGTGCTGGTAGTGCCCTTCGGGGCCTTCCACTATTTGCCGGGAGGTTTCGTGCTCGGGAAGAGCCTTGCGTGGTGGACCGTGTTGGCACCGCCGCTGGCTGCGGGGTGGGGACTCGTGGTGGCCAATTATGTATGGCAGCGGGGGCTCGAGTTTTATGAAAGCACCGGCTCTTGAGCCCGCGGGGCTGCGACGCGTCGGGCTTTGCATTGCCGCGCTGGTCATGCGGCCAGCGGCGCTCGAAAGGCTCGTCACAATCGGCATGCCGGCCGCCGGTCTTGGGCGCCCTTCCGCTCGGTCCGCTCAAAATCCTGCCTGCTCGCTGCGCTGAGGGAGCACTTCCTGGACGTCTTCCCATGATGCAGTCATGCTTGGGCCCAGGTTGATTTCGGGGTCTTTTTGAATGGGCGCTTGCCCGACGATCGAAAGGCGATCCGGTGCGCGTTTCGGTTGCCTGCCTGAAGCACGGAACGGTGACTCTGGGTTCGAGACGCTCGCCCGTATAGGTTCGCGTTCCCAGTTCGTTCCCCGTTTTTGAGCGTGTTGTCATGAGCGCGAACTCCAGCAGCGACGTCAGCGAGTTTGAGGATTTTTTCGATCGCGGCGACGCCGGCGTCTACGACGGTGGTCCCGCTCATCCGACTAAGCCCTCGAGCGACAGTGTCGTCGCGGCGCAGGGAGCACCTGAGGAGGATGAGCTTCCGCAAGGACGCCACATCGTCACGGAAGCTCAGCTCGCTCGGCGCGCCCACTTTACGCGTTTGGTGAAACGAATTGTCATTTCCTTGGCAGCTTGCTCGGCGCTCGTGTTCGCGAAACGAGCGCTGACGCCGCCGACGGATCTCGAGTCTTCCGCGGTACGCCCGCTGTCGACACAGGTCTCCGCGCTCACGTCGCCGTCCCCGGTCGAACCCACTCACGAGAGCGCTGCGGTCGTGGCGCCGCTGGCAGCCCCAATGACCAGCGCAGTCGCATCCGCGCAGGCCGACGCGGCCGCTTCACCCAGCGCGTCCGCAGTTTCAGTGCCGACCGCGGTTGCGTCGGCGTCGGAACCAACGGCTTCCCCGATCGACCGCGTCGTCGAAGCAGCGCCGAGCCCAGCTCCGAGCCAGCCGGCGACACCTGCGCCTGCGCTCGCGGTAGTCGAGCCCGCGCCCAAATCCCGCGTTATTTCGAAGGCGGGGAGCGCGCCGGCGACTCACGCGGAGCCGCCTAAGGTGGCGGCGGTGGTCCCTGCGCGCAGTACCCGCACTGCATCCGTACCCAGCCCGCCGAGCGGTGTTCAGCGAGTGGCCGCCCCGCGGGTCGCGACTCCAGCCGCTACGCCTGCACCGGCGGCGACTCCGGCTCGTGCGTTGCCTGCGTCCGCTGGCTTTCCGATCGGTCCATGACGGCCTATCCGCGCGGCGCGAAGCGTGGGCGGTCCGACTCACGACGTCACCGCGCAGTCACCGCGGAGTAAATGAGATCGGGCGCCGCGTTTTCGCGGCTGAGTTCCGGGCCGTGCTATATTTCGGGCGTGAAACGTGTCGACGTCTTGGTGGTAGGCGCTTTGCTTCTGGGTGCAAGTTGCGGAGGTCGCACCTCGCTGGACTTCGATCCGGGTGGGTCCGGCCTGGGTGGCAACAGTAGCTTAGGCGGCAGCGGAGCCGCACCAAATGGGGGCGTACTCGGCGTCGGCGGCTCGATCGCGCTCGGCGGTGCGCTGGGAACTGGCGGCGCGACTGCTCAGGGTGCGCGCATGGGCGCGGGCGGTGTCGCGGTGGGCGGTCGCGGCGGACGCGGTGCCGGAGGCCAATCCGGATTTGGCGGGTTCTCGAGTGGTGGCCGCTTTGCGGCTGGCGGTGGGATCGCGACTGCCGGCGGGTTCGCGACGGGCGGTGGGTTCACGACGGGCGGAGTTGTCGGTGCCGGCGGCGGATTTGCGACGGGCGGACTTGTCGGCACGGGCGGTGCTCCCATCATGTGCCAGACGTTGCTCGACCCGACGGAAGACCTCGTCGACGACATGGACGATGGCGACCGTTTCATCCTACGAGTGAATGGCCGCGCGGGAAGTTGGACTGACAACGACGACGGAACGCTCGGCAAGCTCTTCCCCCCGAGCGGAAGCGCATTCGTCATGACGCCGACCGGCGATCCGTGCCACGGCTCCGCGGTTTACATCGCGGGCGGTTACTTCACAGACTGGGGGGCCACCTTCGGCTTTGGACTCGGCAGCCCTTACAACGCGTCGGGCTACCGCGCGCTGAGTTTATGGGCAAAAATAGATGCGGGCGCGGTGTCGCTCGTACGCGTCGGTTTGCCCGACAAATACACCGATCCGGATGGTGGCTATTGTGTGGCCAACGCGAGCGATCCGAATTCGTGCTGGGACACCCATAAGTTTCGCGTCACGAACCTCACCACGAATTGGACCAAGATCGTGGTTCCGTTTTCGTCGCTCCGCCAAGACTCTTGGGGCTACCAAGGGCCTTTCGACTCATCGACCGTGTTTGGCGTCACCTTCGAGCTCCCTGCGAACGCCCAGTTCGGAATCTGGATCGACGCGGTCGCGCTCGTACGCTAAGACGAGCCTTTCGCGGAGTGGATGAATGCTACGTCTCGTCGTCGGCAATCTGAACTATTCATCGTGGAGCATGCGGCCCTGGCTCGCGCTGAAGCGCGCGCGTGTGGAGTTTCGCACGCACGACATTGGCCTCAAGACGGCGCAGGATTGGAAGGCGCGCATCCTCGCGTTTTCGGGCGCCGGTAAGGTGCCAATCCTGATCGACGGCGCGCTCAGCATCCATGAGTCCCTGGCCATCTGTGAATACGTGGCCGAGCTCCACCCCGAGGCGCGTTTGTGGCCTGAAGCGCGCGAGCTCCGCGCGCGCGGGCGCGCCATTGCTTGCGAGATGCTGAGCGGGTTCTCGGCCTTGCGTGCCGGAATGCCAACCAACTTACGCGCGCGTGCGGAGACCCCGCGCGCCAATGCGCGTGTCGCGGCCGACGTCGAGCGCGTGCTTCAGATTTGGGATGCGTCGCTTTCGTCGTCTGGTGGCCCCTTCTTATTTGGGGATTTCAGCATCGCCGACTGCATGTATTTCCCGGTCGCGACGCGCTTTCGCACGTATGGCGTGGCGCTGCCCGATGCGGCTAGGCGCTACAGCGCCGCGCTCTTCGCGCTGCCCGAGGTGATCGAACTCGAAGCCATCGCCCAGCAAGCGCCCGCCATCGCGGAGTACGATGCCGCTCCCGGCGCCTCCGTTCAGTGAGCTTCGCCCAGGCGAGCGCTCACGCGCTGGATGGTTTCTTTCAGCTCGGGGCCGGCAGCCAGGCACGCGGCGCAGTCGGGCGCGTATTTGTTGGTGCACGTGGTGTGCTGTTCGAGCTCGTGCAGGTACTCGAGCGTTTGCTTGCCGCCGACGTCGCTTGCGAGCTTGAGCAACGTTTGCTTCTGCTCGCAGGTCTTGGCGAGGCGTAGCTTCACTGCGGAGTACAGCGCGGTCGACGATACGCGATCGAAGTCCTTGCTGTTGAGCCACGCCTCGGCCCGGCGCCGGACGCGCTCGCGTCCGCCTGGTTCGCGCCAAACGTCGTAGATGACTTCGGCGCCGGCGGCCGCCATCGGCCCCTCGAGTAGCGCAAAACTATCCTCCGAGGCGGCGCGATTGTCGGAGCGCGCGGTGTGCGAGAGAATCTTCGCCACGCGCGGATCGCTGTTGAGCTCGGGCTTTCGCAACAGCACGCGCTGCACGAGCGCCACGGCCTCGGCGTCGCGCTGCGCGCTCGTGTAACCGTTGGCGAGCTCGAGCAGCACACCCGCTTCGTCCGCATTGGCGGGCAACGCACCCTTCGCTGCTGTAACCGCTTGGGAAGGCAGCTCGTTGCTCGTCGTCGTGGCGCTCGCCGACGCCGCAGCAGCGTTGATTGCGAGGCCGAGCGCGGCGCCGGGCGCCGGCTTTGCGGTGTGTGAACGCGTCAGTCCGACCACAGCCAGCAGCAACACCGCGCTCGACGCTCCCAGGAACGAAAGCACGACGGCCGCCGACGGGATGCGCTCGGTTCGGGATTGGAGCTTGGGCGGCAGGCGGCGCCGTTGCACGTCGAGAAACGCGCACGCTTCTTGGAACGAACGCAGGGCGCGTTCGCCCACCTGCGCGCTGACTTCGGAAATGCGTGCATAAGCGCGCCGCGCGAGGGCGGCGGCGCGAGCGCTGACCTGCCCTGGGTTCGCTCGCGCGCTGCTGGCGGTGCTTGGGCCCCCGCTGCTTTCGTCCGTCTCCGCAATCGGGTCGTCGGTTTTGGCGGCGGGAGGCAAACTCGTCTTCGGCAGCGCACCCTGAGGAAGCCCTGCTGAGACGGGGACGCTGGGCCGAGGCACGCTGGCGTCGGGAAACGCCGTTGTCAGCTCGAAGGCCGGCAGCGGATCCCCGGGAAGGAATGTCGGGGTGCCCGGCCCGCGAGGGCTTGGCGCGGGGGCGAGCGCCACGCTGACAGGGTGAGCCGCCCAGCCGGAGGCGGCAGGGGGCGCCAGGTCCGCGAGCAGGGCGTTGATGGCTTGCGTTAGTGCGTCCGCGCTCTCCAGCCGAGCCGCGACATCGCGTGCGAGCAGAGTTTCGACGAGCGCCTGCAGTTCGTGAGGCACCACGGTGCCGGGGGCGCGCACGCTGAAGCTTGGCGCGGCTTCTGCCAATTGGAGGGCAAGAATGCCTCCGCCCTGATCGTCGTAGGGGCGCTTGCCGACCAGCATTTCGAACAGCATCACGCCCACGGCGTACAGATCGGCCCGCCCGTCGACACGCTGACCGAGCGCTTGTTCGGGCGACATGTAAGCTGGTGTACCGAACACAGCGCCCGCCTTGGTCAGGGGCTGCGCGTGTTCCGCCATTGGCACGCGCGCGATGCCGAAATCGAGCACCTTCACGAAGTCAGGGTCCTCCGGGCGCTGCAGCAGCATGATGTTCTCGGGCTTCAAGTCGCGATGAACGATGCCGAGCGCTTGCGCGCCCGCGAGCGCAGAGGCGATTTGTCTCGCGATATGCAGGCTGCGCGCGACCGAGAGCGGACCTTTCGCGAGCTCCTGACGCAGGCTGCGTCCGGCCACGTACTCTAGCGCTAGGAATACCGAGCCATCCCCCAGACGGCCGAAATCGATGGCCGCCGCAATGTTCGGATGCTCGATGTTCGCGGCGGCCATCGCCTCGCGCTCGAACCGCGACACGATGTCCGGCACGTTCGCGCGGTCGCTCTTCAAGATCTTGATGGCCACCTTTTTGCGCAGAAGGACGTGCTCTGCGGCGTAGACCCGCCCGGCACCCCCTTCGCCAATCAACTGATCGATGCGGTAGCGGTCCGCGAGGATGACGCCAGGCTCAACCTGTTCGGCGGAGTCCACGTGGATGTCCGGATGCGGGGTTGCGAGAGTTGCCATGCGACGGCGCTCATTCTAGTGGCAGCCCGGAAAAGAGCTCATCGAGGTCGTTGGCGCTGTTCCGTTAGTTGTGGAACTTTCTTGTAATGGCGTCCTGAGTAGGCGAGCGCGCGCCCACCACTGCGCAAATCGACCCTGCCCCTTGCGTCGATTTGCCTTAGTGCCTTGGCGCGGGGGACACGGGTTACTAGGGCCGAGTGGTGAAGCGACTTTGACTCAGTCGCGCCGCTTGCTTGGAGGTCCAATGCGCGCTCTTGGTTTCGTTGTTTTTATTTGTGGTTCCGGCCTCTCGGTGGCTTGCGGTGGGTCCGATGAGGGCTCCTCCACCACCTACATCGCCGGCGGCACCACCGTCGTCCCCGCTCGCGGTGGCGCCAATGCTGGCGGCAGCGCGAACCGCGGCGGCACAACAGGCGCGGGCGGCACTTTTGGCTTCGCGGGCGCTAATACGGGCTTCACGGGCGGCACGTTTGCGACCGCGGGCGGCTTTGGCCGCGGCGGCCGCAATGGCGGCCAAGCAGGCGCGCTTGGTCAGGGCGGATCTGGTCCTCAGGGCGGGTTTACCTTTTCCCTCGGTGGCAGCACGGCAGGGGCGACGGCCGCTGGTGGCGCGACG
>JAEUAF010000048.1 GCA_019695485.1 Sorangium sp. | reverse complement strand
CTGAATGCCCGCGCCAGAGGCCACCAAGAGCGCGCTCGATTTCGCGAAGCGCGCCTCCGTCGAGCTGTTCGGTTTGGCGAAGGAGAAGGGCCCGGGAGTCGCGGATCACGCGCTCGGTGCCGCGCGTGAGCGCCTTGGCCGCGTGTTGCCGTTCGCGAAGCGCGAGAGCGCGCCGGAGCACGTCGCCGTCGCCGCGGAGTGAGGCGCGAGCACTCCTCAGCCAAGGCAAAACGGCCGCTCTCGGGCGGCCGTTTTCTTTTGGTGCGAGCGCGCCTGCCTGCGAGCGTTATCGATGTGCGTGCGGCACGCGTGGAACTGAGCCGCAGCCGGCGCACGCGCGCAAAAGCGCCGAGCGAAAAGCGCCCAACACCCGCAAGCCTATTGAAACGTGGGCTGGGCCGACAGCGCGAGCCAGTTGGCGCGAAGCTCCGTGTCCGAGTCGCCGATGCGCTGCTCGTCCGTCGAGAACGTCAATACGTCGAGAGCATGGGCAACGAGCTCGGGAGGCTTGGGGAGCAGCTGCAGATAGCTCGCCGGCACCGTGCCCTGGCCGGACGCGCCAGCAAACGCGCAGTCGAGGCCGGGCGTGTAGTTCGACCCCATCGTGCCATCCGCTTGTAGCGCCGGGGTCTCGACCGTTATCGCGAGAAACACGTAATTTGCCCCGTTGGGCTTCCAGGTTACGGAAAAGTCCGTCTTGGTGTCGATCGTCCAGGCATCGGTGGGGACTTCCGGGGCAGTGACGACGAGCGGCGCGGGCGCCTGAACCGAAAGCGTGGTCGCGGGGTAGTCGGTCGAACCGGCGACGTTGGCGGTCAATGTCTCGCCGCCGTCCCAGAGCGGGGCACCGTCGAAGCCGGGCAAACCATAGCTGCCGGTCGAATCCTGCGTGAGGTCGAGGGCCTGCTTGGCTCCGCTGACGCCGACAGCGCCCGCCGAGAGTACGGTCACCTGTTGCGAGTTCGAGTACACGGACGAGTCGCACTGCCAGACGCGACACGTGCCGTTGTTCTGATACTCGTCGCAGGCGGCGCTGGTCGAGCTCGCGTACTTGTAGAAGAAGGCGCGGGGTGCGAACGGGGTGATGCCATCGCTCGCCGAGGTGACGGAAATGCTTCCGTAACGGGTGGGCTGGGGGTTATTGCTGCTCGCCGCGTCGCAGGCGAATGCGCCGAGGGCGAGCAGGGTCGCAGCGCGGGTGAGAATGGCTTGGGTCAGCGTACGCATCAGCTATGTCTCCGCGCGTCGCGGTCCAACAGGCGGCCCGCGCGCTAAGCAATGAGGTCCGGACCCTAGCAGATCTTCTGCCGCCGTCAGCCCCAGGGCGGGCCTGGCGCGGCTGCTGCGGACGCACCCCGCCGAGCTTAGTGACCTAGTGCGCCGCCCTGCCGGCCGTCGCGCCCGTCGCTTCGAGGGCCCACCCCCCAATGCCCCGGCCCGAGCCACCTCGCACTCGAAAACTCACCAGGGCAATACGTCGCCGTTCATGTGCCAGAAGGTGCCGCTGGTTTCGAGGGTGAGCGCGTCGATGCGTGCGAGCAATGCGCGCGCCGACTCCGCCGGCTCGACGCTGCCGTGACGAGCTGTCATCTCGGTGCGCACGAAGCCGGGATGCAAAATGGCTACAGCAATGCCACGCGATTTCAGATCGTGTGCGACGGAGGTCGCGGCCATGTTGAGCGCCGCCTTCGACATGCGATAGCCGTAGTAGCCGCCGGAGCCGTTGTCCGCGATCGAGCCCATGCGACTCGTGATGAAGGCGAGCTTTGCGCCGCGTTCGAGGCGTGGGGCGAGAGACGCCGTCACGCGCAGCGGGCCCAAGGCGTTGACCTCGAACTGGCGCTGAATCGAAGTGACGTCCAAATCCGCGAGGCTCTCCTGCGCGAGGATCCCGGCGTTATTCACGAGCAGCGAAATCGGGCGCTCGCCAATGGCGGCCGCCAGAGCAGAAACGCCCCCGTCCGTGGCCACGTCGACGCCGGAGATGACTTCGACGCCCAGCGCTTTCAACTCGGGAGAGGGCGCCCGACAGGCTGCCAGCACCTGCGCCTTTCGAGCTGCGAGCGCCCGACACAGCTCAAGCCCGATGCCTCGATTGGATCCCGTAACGACCGTCAATGACATGCGCGCAGCCTGCCAAAGGCGCACCCCGCCGACAACCCCTGCGCGCCGCGAGGGCTTCCGTCGAGGAGGCCCGGGACCAGCGCTGGCGCGCGTCATGCATCCCGAACATCGGAGGTTCCGATGGCCACCATCAAAGAGTCATTTCAGTCCAGCAAGGAAGCCCTCGACGAGCTCACCAGAGCCCGCGACGAGGCGCGGATCCAAATCCATCTACTGTCCATGGAAGCAGCGGACCGCTTTCGCGAACTCGAGGCAAATCTCGACACGCTCGAGCGAAAGGTCGAAGAAGGCGGCGAAAAGGCCGCGGAAGCGGTGTCTGGCCGGGTTCGCGAGGTGACCCAGAACGTGCGCGACTTCCTGAAACGCCACGCGCGGCGGCCGAGCGAGCTCTCGCTGCCGGTGAGCTCGCTCATGTCCTCTGACGTGCGTTGCTGCTCTCCGGAGGATTCCCTGAGTCGCGCCGCGCAGGTCTTGTGGGAGTCGGACTGTGGCGTTGTTCCTGTCGTCGCCGCTGATCGCACGCTACTCGGAGTGGTAACGGACCGGGACATCTGCATGGCCGCCTACACGCGCGGGCAGGCGCTGGCTGCGCTCAGTGTCGCAAGCGTTATTTCGGGGTCCGTTTACGCTTGCAACGCAGAGGATACCCTCGATCGCGCGCTCACCATCATGCGAGAACGACAAATTCGGCGCGTCCCAGTCACGACTGCCGAGGGCAAACTCGCCGGCATCATCAGCTTGGCGGACATTGCGCGCTGGGCGCGAAGCGTGCGAACTGGACACGTGCTCGCGGCCGTTGCCGTGGCGTCCACGCTCGCTCGGGTGTGCGAGCGAGGCAGCGCTGCGCCAGCCGGAACGCCGACGCCCGTGACCCATTGAGCGGGCCACTAGCCGCAAACGTGCAGACGCTTGTCAGCGCGTCGCACGTTTGCGAGCTGCGCGCGCAACGCCTGCAGCTGCCGGGCGCGGCCAACGCAGGGCTTGCGGCGCTTCCGCGCGCGGCACTCGGGCAGGCGACCCAGTCTCCCGAGGAAACTGTGACATTGGTCAGGCGGCGTGAAGAGAGCGCCTTGGAACAGCTCTTGCTGGACCAAGGTACATAACTAGCGCGCACGGCGCGCTCACCGGGAGCACCCTATGATCGTCGAAGAAGTCATGAGCCGCGACCCTTACACGGCGACGGTCACGACCAGCGTTCGTCAGGGTTTGAGAATGCTGGCGGAGGCGGACATTCGGCACTTGCCAGTGACCGAGAAGCACGCCCTAGTCGGCATCGTGAGTGACCGTGACTTGCGCAGCGTCCTGCCGAGCCCCTTGCTGGCCATCGACCATACCCAGGAGGTCGAGCGTGCGCTTGCTCAGCCAATCGCCAACGTCATGAACAGTGACGTCGTATTCGTCCACCCCGAAAGCGAGCTGGGAGAAGCGGTGGACCTAATGCTGGAACACAAGATCGGCGCCATTCCCGTCGTTGAGGCGGACAGTCTGAAGCTCGTCGGTATCGTGAGCTACGTGGATGCGTTGCGCGTCGCGCGCGACCTCTTGTAGCAGCACACGGTGTCTTCAGAGTTCGCCGAGCGCTCGCGAGGCGGTCGCGGTTCGGGGTTGGGCGGGGGTTGATCGCCGATCCGACCGCTGCAGACACGGTTACGGCCGGCGTGCTTGGCCTTGTAAAGAGCGAGATCGGCGCCCAGAACCAGCTCGTCGCCAGAGACGGGCGCGAAACCGCGCCCCATGCCGCACACGCCGATGCTGACCGTGACGTGAAACTCGCGCTCCTGGGCTCGGAAAGGCAGGTCCTGAACGAGGCGGCGAATGCGCTCCCCCAGCGTCCGCGCACCCCGCGCCGAGATATTTCTGGCGATGACGATGAACTCTTCACCGCCGTAGCGCGACACGACGTCCTCCGGGCGCATCATCCCGCGGATGGCGCCTGCGATCTGCTTCAACACGAGGTCGCCGACTTGGTGGCCGTAGCTGTCGTTGACCTGCTTGAAGCAATCGATGTCGATGAGCAGCAGGGCGAGCGGGGTCTCGTGCCGCTGGGCAAAGGAAAGTTCGCTCTGCAGGTGGTCGTCGAAATAGCGGCGATTGTGGAGGCGAGTCAGTGGGTCACGTAAGGTGAGCTCGAACAGCGTGGCGAGGGCGCGCGCCTCGAGCTCGTCGGTAACCAGGAACTTGAGCAGCGTCGTGTCTCCCAATTGGAGGCGGTCGCCGTCCGCCAACAGCGTGCGTTGCTCGACGCGACGCCCATTCACGAACGTGCCGTTCAGGCTCCAGAGATCCTCGATGTAGGTGCCCGCCGACTCCCGCGTGAGACAGGCGTGGTGGCGTGAGACCGTGTCCGCGCCTAGCGCCACGGCGAGCGCGGGGTCTCGTCCGATCAGCACGCGATCGCCGTGAAGCGGAAATACGGCGCCGAGCTCGTGCCCCTGCAACACGAAGAGGACTCGCTGGTCGCGCCGACTGGCGGGCTCGGTCGCTCCAACGAGGGCTCGGGCCGCCTGAGTCGCTGCGACAGGCTGCGCCTCCGTGACAGCCCGATAGCCGTCCGCCGCTGGTTCGTGGTGAATTGGTTGGGGTGACATGGCACCGCCCGTTTCAGCGAGGGGAGAGCGACGCCCACAGAGCGGGCGCGCCTTTACTGACAGACACCTTTACCTTGCAAGGCCCGAGCCTTCTCGTGGCACGCCGACAACTGCGGCGCTTCGCCGCCGGAGGGCAGCTTCAGACGATGGGGGTTGCCCCCGAGCGCCGGCGCAAAGGCTGCTTCAGCGCCTGAGGTCCGCGCAGGCAGTGCGCCCGAGCCTTTTGCTTGGCCGACAAACGTCAGGCATCGGCACGGCACGAGGTTTGCTGACTGAGACCTTAGCCCGGGCGCGCACAAGGCCCCTGTCGCGGCCCCGAGAAAAACGCGCATGGATATTCAGCGGACCCAGCCCTTCGATTTCGAGCGTCGCGCCGAGCGCGTTCTCGGTTGTGAGGCGCTTCGAAAAATCTACCGTATGGGAGAGGTCGACGTGCGCGCGCTCGATGGGGTCGACTTCACGCTCTACGCGGGGGAACTCCTGGTGCTACTGGGGGTGTCGGGTAGCGGTAAGTCTACGCTCCTGAACATTCTGGGGGGGCTCGACGTGCCGACTTCCGGCCGCGTGTTCTTCCACGATCAGGAGCTTTCCGAGGCCGATGAGGACGAGCTCACGCTCTACCGCAGGCGATACGTGGGTTTCGTGTTCCAGTTCTACAACCTGATCCCAAGTTTGACCGCGCGCGAGAACGTGGCGCTCGTCACGGAGATCGCGGACGACCCGCTGGAACCCGAAGACGCACTCGCTTTGGTGGGTTTGGGTGACAGACTCGACCACTTTCCCGCCCAGCTCTCCGGGGGTGAGCAGCAACGCGTGGCGATTGCGCGAGCGATCGCCAAGCGACCCGCGATCCTGTTGTGCGACGAGCCAACCGGCGCGCTCGACTCGAAGACTGGCATTTTGGTGCTCGAGGTCATCGAGCGCATCAACCGCGAACTCGGCACGGCCACGGCGGTGATCACTCACAACGCCCCGATCGCCGAGATCGCGGACCGCGTGGTCACGCTGGCGGACGGCAGGTTACATAGCGAGCGTCGGGTCGGACGCCGCGCAAAACCGAGCGAGCTTACTTGGTGAGGCGCCATGTGGATCAGCGCCCTCAACCGAAAGCTGCTGCGTGAGCTACTACGCCTGAAGGGCCAAATTGCGACCATCGCACTCGTCGTGGCGAGCGGAATTACGAGCTACATCGCGCTGCGCGGGAACTATCTGTCTCTCGAGGATGCGCGCGCCGCTTACTACGATCGCTTGCGCTTCGCCCACGTGTTCGCGCGCGTCGAGCGCGCTCCGGAATGGACCGCGCGTCGCATCGAGGCGCTGCCGGGCGTGCGCTTGGTGCAGACTCGGATCGCCGAAGAGGTGACGCTGCCGCTGGAAGGGATGTCACGCCCCGCCTACGGCCGCTTGCTCTCACTGCCGCCCTCTCGCGAACCCGGCACCAATATGGTCTCGCTGCGCGAAGGGCGCCTACCCGCGCGGGGGCGCGACGATGAAGCCGTCGTGCTCGAAGCCTTCGCGCAAGCCCACGCACTCAAACCCGGCCACTCGATCCCCGTCGTGGTAAACGGCAAGCTTCGCGAGCTTCGTGTCGTGGGGATCGCGCTATCGCCCGAGTTCGTCTATGCAATTCGGCCTGGCGCGCTCGTCGACGACCCGAAGCGCTATGCGGTGCTGTGGATGGAGCGCAGCGCGCTTGCCGCTGCGTTTCAGCTCGACGGCGCGTTCAACGATGTCACGCTGCGCCTGCAGCCTGGCGCTTCGGAAGCCGCTACATGCGCTGCCGTCGACCGCATCCTCTCGCCCTATGGTTCGAACGGCGCATATACCAGAAAGGATCAGGTCTCGAACCGCATCTTGACCAGTGAGCTCGCGCAGCTCGAAGCCTTGTCGAGCATGATTCCGCTGGTGTTCTTGGGTGTGGCGGCGTTCCTGCTGAATCTCGTGCTGGGCCGCCTGATTCGCCTGCAACGGCACGAGCTTGCCACGCTGAAAGCCATTGGTTACACGAACTGGGAAATCGGACGGCATTACCTGGCGCTCGTGGTGGTGGTGATGGTCCCCGGTGGGCTATTCGGGATTTTGGGTGGCGTGTCACTCGGGCGCATGGTGATGGGGGCTTACGCCGCGGTGTTTCGCTTTCCTGATCTCCAGTTCCAGCTGTCGGGACAATTGATCGCCTCGGCGCTGCTCGTGAATCTGCTGGCCGCGCTCGGGGGCGCCCTACTCGCGGTGCGCGCGGCGCTGAAATTGCCGCCGGCCGAAGCCATGCGCCCACCGATGCCGGCAAGCTACAAACGCAGTCTGTTCGAGCGACTCGGGCTGGACGCGCTGCTCGGGCCGAGCGGCATGATGGTCCTGCGCGAGGTGCTGCGGCGGCCCTTGCGCAGCGCGCTGTCCGCGGCGGGCATGGCTGGGGCCGTCGCCCTCTTGATCTTGGGGCGCTTCGGTTGGGACTCAATCACGAGCTATTTCGAAGGCACGTTCCGACGCGAGCAGCGCCAAGATCTCTCGGTGTCTTTCGCGCGCCCCGTGGCGCCACGCGCCGTCGGCGAGCTCTCGCGGGCCAGGGGCGTGCGGACGGCCGAAGGCGTGCGCGCGGTGCCGGTGCGGATCCGGCATCAGCACCGGGTGCGAGATTCCGTGCTGATCGGGCTGCCCAACCAGGCCACGCTTCGCAAGCTCGTCGAACACGGCGGCAAAGACCTGAGCGTGCCCCCAGACGGCGTGCTGGTGACGAGCGCGCTCGGCCGCATTCTGGGATTTCGAGTGGGCGATCGCGTCGAGGTCGAGCTCCTCGAGGGCGAGCGGCCGAGCGTAACGCCGACCGTCGTCGGTTTCATCGATGAGTCGACTGGGCTCCAGCTCTATGCGCAGAGCGACTTCGTAGCGAAGCTCGCCGGCGATCTAGGCGCGGTGTCGTCGATCCTGCTGAAGGTCGACCCGCCTGAGCTCGCGCGCGTGGAAGGGCGACTGCGACGCTCACCGCACGTCATCGACGTAGCGGACGCGGTGGGCGACATGCAGCGCATGCGCGACATGAACGCGTCGTTCATCGACATCTGGACCTTCGTCTCGATCACACTCGCGGCGAGCGTCATCTTCGGGGTCGTGTACAACAACGCGCGCATCGCGCTCTCGGCGCGCGGCCGCGACCTCGCCACGCTGCGCGTGCTCGGCTTTTCGCGTCATGAAATTTCACAAGTGCTGCTCGGAGGCCTGTTCATCGAGGTCTTCCTGGCCATCCCGTTTGGCCTGTTGCTAGGCCGGGCCTGGGCCGCGCAATTCATGAGCAGCACGCTCGATCAGGAGACCTTTCGTTGGAGCGTGGTGGTCGAGCCGCGCACCTATTTGATGTCCAGCGTGGTGGCGCTCTTGGCCGGCGCCGCAAGCGCGTTGCTGGTGCGCCGGAGCCTCGACAAGCTCGACTTGGTCGCTGTCCTCAAAACAAGGGAATGAGTGTTGCCCATGGACTCCATTGATCCCCATCCGAATACGGATCCCCAGGCGCTCGCGGCTCGGGCAAACGTAGCGCGCGATGACGCGGACCCAGCTAGCCGGCACCGCGCCCGCGAGCAGCGCCGGCGCATCCTGCGCGCCGTGCGTCGCTCGCTGCTCGGCCTGGCAATCGTAGCAGCCGCCGCGGTCGCGATTCTCTCGCTGCGCCCACGCCCGGTGCCGGTCGACGTTGCGCCCGTGGTGCGCGGCCCGCTGCGCGTCGTGATCGAAGAGAGCGGGGCGACGCGCGTGAAGGATCGCTATCTGCTGTCAGCGCCCGTAACCGGCAGCATCTCCCGCATTTCCTTGGACCCGGGAGACACGGTCAAAGAAGGTGACGCGCTCGCAGAGATCGCGCCGCTCAGCTCCCCGTTGCTCGATGAGCGAACCCGCGCGGAGGCCCAGGCACGCCTCGGCGCCTCGCTCTCGGCCTTGGGGCAAACAGCGGCGCAAATCGCGCGGGCCAGCGCCGCCAAGGAGCTGGCCGAGCAGGAGCGCGCGCGCGCCGAGAAGCTCGCGAAGAGCGGCGCCTTGACCCAACAAGAGTTCGAACAGGCCGACTTCGCGTTGCGCATGCGCGTGGAGGAGCAAGCCTCAGCCGTCTTCGCGAACAAGATTGCGAGCGAGGAGGTCCGGATCGCGCGCGTCGCGCTCGGACAAGACACCAGCCGCGGCCCGCATGATCAACACGTCGATGTCCTGTCCCCCGTGTCGGGGCGCATCCTGCGGGTCCATCAAAAGAGCGCCGGTGTCGTGCAGGCGGGAGCCGCATTGATCGAGGTCGGCGACCCCGATGCCCTCGAAGTCGTCGTCGATCTGCTGACGACCGATGCGGTCCAAGTGCAGCCGGGAACGCCCGTCCAAATCGAAGGCTGGGGCGGTGACCACGCGCTCGCTGGGCGGGTGCGGCGCCTCGAGCCGTCGGGCTTCACACGTCCGTCGGCGCTTGGTGTCGACGAGCAGCGCGTCAACGTGATCATCGCGTTGACGGATCCGCACTCGCGTTGGGCCGCCCTCGCCGACGGCTATCGCGTGGAAGCGCGGCTCGTCCTTTGGCAGAATGAGAGCGTGACGAAGGTGCCCGAGGGAGCCATTTTTCGGAGCGGCGACGGTTGGGCGGTGTTTCAAAGCGACGGCGGCGTCGCTCATTTGAAGCCAGTCCGCATCGGACATCGCGGCGAGACCGAGGTCGAGATAATCTCCGGCTTGAATCCGGGGCAGCACGTCGCCGTTCACCCTGGCGATCGCGTGAAGGAGGGCGCGCGGCTCGAGGCGCGTTGACTTGCGGGCTCAGTGCACGGGTCGCGCGGCGCGCATGAGCGCGGCGTCCTTCGGCTCGCACTGCGCGGAACTCGGCCGCTCGCCGGGGCTGGGAGCGGAGAACAGCGCTGCCAGCGCGGCGTCGATCAGGCTGAAGTCTGGCAGCAGTACGGCGCGCCCGTCAGAGGTCATGCTGCCGCGGGTTTGCGGGGGAGCCAGTACGAGTCCGTGGAGGTGCGCTGGATCGAGGGCGAGCGCGCGGCGCGCCAAACCGAAGAGCTCGGCGCGCGAGAAGTCCGTTTCAATAGCCTTCTCGACCTCCGCGTAAAGCCCGGGGATACTGAGCGCGCCGCCTGCGCTCGCCAATTCCCGACGCAGACCGAGCAACACGGCTTGTTGGCGCCGTGCGCGACTGAAGTCCGAACGACCATGGCGGGACCGCACGTACATCGCGGCTGTCACGCCATCCATGCGCACGGAGCCCGCATCGACATCTAACCAGCGCCGGCCCCCTTCGACCCGCGGATCGAGGAAGCGATCGCGGATCGGGCAAGGCACGTCGACGGTCACACCTGAAACCGCGTCCACGGCCCGCTCGAACAACCCCAGGTCGATGACCAAGGTGTGTTCGATGGGCAACCGGAACGTGTCAGCAACCACACGCTCGAGCAGCTTCAGCGGGGCCTGCTTCGTGCGTCGCGC
The DNA here is from genome assembly GCA_019695485.1 of Sorangium sp. Lineage (GTDB taxonomy): Bacteria > Myxococcota_A > Polyangia > Polyangiales > Polyangiaceae > PMG-095. The sequence goes on along the minus strand of JAEUAF010000048.1, from coordinate 14,137 downwards.
CAACGCATAGACCGTGTTGATTCGATCAGCGGGTTGGTCGGGGATCTGCACGTAGAGGTCGCGGGGAATGCTGACAAGACCCAAGTGCCGGCTCCGCTCGTCCAACACCACCAAAATCAAGGTATCCGTGAGCTCTGCGCCGGCGCCGTCCGGGCGCCTATCGAGCCCGACCACGAGGAAGTTTCGCGTGTCCGCGAGCGGCGGGGTGCGCGCCAAGACAGCCTGGATTTGGGGCGCTTTCTCCTGAAGTGGGTCAGCTGAAACAACGGTCGCGGGGATCTCGGCGGAAGGAGCCGGTCGCGCTGGCGAGCCCGTAGCGGACGGAGCGGGCGCAAGTCGCAACATCGCCTCATTCCCGCGCTCGACGGAACCCGCGGCGCCGGCGTTTGGCACCGAAAGCAGCCAGCTTCGCATGCGAAGCGCTGCGCCACACGCGGCCAGGGCAAGAACGGACGCCAGCGCCAGAAGTCGGGCTCGATGCATATGCGGCGAGCTCTGCAACCGCCGCGCCACGCCCCACGAAACGAATCAAGCTGACGGCCGACACTGCGCACCCACGGGTGTGCCGTTTAGACTGTCGAGGCAAGCCGCGCCCGCCATTTGGTGTAATGAGTTCAAGTAGCGTGCGTCTGTAGGCGTGAAGTGAGAAATTCGAGATGACAAGCCCCTCGTCGCCCTGTTGCAGCCCTGAATCGAACTCCCCGCTAGTCCCCGCTGAACGCGCCGTCGATCCCGTGTGTGGAATGTCAGTCGACCCCAGGAGTCCACGGGGCGGTCATTTCGAACACATGGGCACGACCTACTACTTCTGCAATCCCAAATGCCGCGCGCGCTTCCAGGAGGATCCGGAGCGCTACCTGCTTCGCCCGCAGAACGAGCCTCGCCCCCAAGCGGCCGAAGTCGACGTTCCGCTTAGCCCTGCGAGGGCCACCTCGAATTCTGCGCCGGCCGGCACCACCTATGTGTGCCCGATGGACCCCGAGGTGCGCGAGTCGAAGCCCGGGCCTTGTCCGATTTGCGGCATGGCGCTGGAACCCAGCGTCGCCGTCGTCGACGCTTCCAATCCCGAGCTCTCTGACATGACGCGCCGTTTCTGGGTGGCCCTCGCGCTGAGCGTCCCCATCATGCTGCTTGCCATGTCCGAAATGGTCGGCAAAACTCCCTGGCTTTCGCCGCGGGCAGCCGACTTTGCCGAGCTCGCGCTGGCAACGCCGGTCGCGCTCTGGTGCGGACGCCCGCTCTTGGAACGCGGCGTTCGTTCGCTCGTGACCTTTAAGCTCAACATGTTCACGCTGATCGCGCTCGGCACCACGGCGGCGTTCGGCTTCAGCGTGTTCGCGCTGTTCTTTCCGGACGCCCTCCCCCACGCGGACCTTCACGGCCACACCATTCCTCTCTACTTCGAAGCCAGCGCGGGGATCGTGACGCTGGTGTTGCTCGGTCAAGTGCTAGAGCTCCGCGCGCGCCAGCTGACCTCGGGCGCCATTCGCGCGCTGCTCGGCCTGGCGCCGAAAACCGCACGCCGCATCAACGCCGACGGGAGCGAAAGCGACGTATCCCTCGACGTCCTGCGCGTCGGCGATCGTCTGCGCGTGCGCCCCGGAGAAAAGATCCCCGCCGACGGCGTGGTCGTCTCCGGCAGCAGCGCCGTCGCGGAGGCCATGCTCACGGGCGAGCCAGCGCCCGCCGAAAAGACGCTGGGCAGCCGCGTCACTGGCGGTACGCAAAATGGGGCTGGAGCGCTGGTCATACGCGCGGACCGCGTGGGGGAGGACTCGCTGCTCGCCAGGATCGTGCTGCTGGTGGCTGAAGCACAGCGCAGCCGAGCTCCCATCCAGCGCCTGGCCGATCTCGTGTCCGCCTGGTTCGTGCCGGCGGTGATCGTGGTCGCCACGTTCACTGCGCTAATCTGGGGCTTCTGGGGGCCCGAGCCGCGCCTCGCTCATGCTCTGGTCAATGGCGTGGCGGTGTTGAACATCGCCTGCCCGTGCGCGCTCGGGCTGGCGACGCCGATGTCGATCATGGTGGGTACGGGCCGAGGCGCGAGCGAAGGGATCCTGATTCGTCACGCCGAGGCGCTCGAGGCGCTCGAGAAGGTCGACACCCTGGTCGTCGACAAGACGGGGACGCTGACCGAGGGCAAACCGAGGCTCGTCCAAGTCCACCCGCGCGGCACGCTCTCCGAAGGAGAGCTCGTCGCCTACGCAGCGGCGCTCGAGAAGGCGAGTGAACATCCGCTTGCCGCAGCCATCTTGCAGGCGGCGACGGAGCGTTCCGTCGCGCTGCCAGAGCTGCTCGACTTCGAATATCGGCCCGGGAAAGGGGTGCTTGGGCGCGTCGCTGGGCGCCAGGTGGCGCTCGGCACGCGGCGCCTGTTGTCCGAGCTGGGTGTGGCGGCGGCTGGCAGTGACTCGCCGGGGGATGCGCAGCTCAATGCGAGCTCCGGCGCCGTCTGGCTTGCGGTAGACGGATCCGTGCAAGGCGTGCTCGAGCTTTCCGATCCAATAAAGTCGACCACCCGCGAAGCGCTCGCAGCACTAAGGAAAGATGGGCTCCGTATCGTGATGATGACCGGTGACAACGAAGCCACCGCGCGCGCCATCGCCACCGAGCTCGGCATCGACGACGTCCATTCGAACGTGCTGCCAGAAGAAAAGGCCGAGCTCGTCAAGCGACTTCGCAAGCAGGGCCGGCGCGTCGCGATGGCCGGAGACGGCATCAATGACGCTCCCGCGCTGGCTTGCGCCGACGTCGGCATCGCCATGGGCACGGGCACCGACATCGCGATCGAGAGCGCGGGAGTCACCCTAGTCAAAGGCGACCTACGTGGCATTGCGCGCGCGCGGCGCCTCTCCCGCGCCGTGATGCGCAACATCCGTCAGAACTTGTTCTTCGCCTTCGTGTACAACACGATCGGAGTGCCGGTCGCCGCTGGCGCGCTCTACCCGTTCTTCGGTTTGGTGCTGAGCCCCATGCTGGCCAGCGCCGCCATGGCCGGCAGCTCGCTCTCCGTCATCGCCAACGCGCTCCGACTGCGCACGGCGCGGCTGTGAGGCGACTCAAAGTGCAATAGTTTTAAAGGCTTGACCGACACACAAAGTATACTGGGAGGCGCAACTATTTGTGAGCCCGGACGTTTGGGAGCACGAGCAGTCGTGTCAGCCAAACTTGCCGAAACGCCCAGTGCCGCCCCCGACAGCCACGAGAACCCCTCCGGATCGCTGAGTGTCGCCGACAGACTGACGCACCTGGCGCTGGCTTCACTCAAAGTCGGCACCTGGGAATGGGACGTGCAGAGCGGCCGCGTCGAGTGGTCGCCTTGGGTGGAGCGGATCTTCGGGCTCGCGCCAGGAGAGTTCGGGCGCACCTTCGACGCCTACTTTCAGCATGTGCATGCGGACGATCGCAAGCGCGTGTTGGCAGAAGTCGATGCTAGCCTCAAGAGCAACGAGTTCGTGATCGAGCACCGCGTGGTGTGGCAAGATGGAACGATTCATTGGGTCGCCGGCAAAGGGCGGCTCGAGCGAGATCCGGATGGTCAGCCTCTACGCATGGCCGGTACCGTCGAGGACATCACGCCACGCAAACAGGCCGAAGAGGCGCTGGTCGAAAGCGAGGCCCTGCTTCGACAGTTCATCAAATACACGCCGGCGGCGGTGGCGATGCTCGACAAGGAGCTACGCTACATCCAGGTCAGCGACCGCTGGCTCACCGACTACCATTTGCAGGGTGAAACGCTGATCGGGCGCTCGCACTACGAGGTATTCCCCGATATCCCGGAGCGCTGGAAGCAGATTCACCGACGCGCACTCGCCGGAGTGACGGAGCGCTGCGAGGAGGACGCTTTCCCGCGCAAAGACGGCTCTGTCGAGTGGCTCACGTGGGAGGTCCGGCCGTGGCTCCGCGCGGACGGCGCCGTCGGCGGCATGATCATGCTGACGCAAGTGATCACGGAGCGGAAGCGCGTCGCCGAAGCCCTGCGCGCCAGCGAGGCTCGCCTCAAGTCAGCCATGCAAAACTCGCCGATCGGCATGGCACTGGTCGCCCCCGACGGTCGCTTCCTCGACGTGAATCCCGCGCTATGTCGGATTGTCGGGTATTCCGCGGAGGAACTGCGGGCCACGAACTTCCAGACCATCACGCATCCTCAGGATCTCGACGCGGATCTCGACAAGTTGAAGCAGGTCTTGTCCCGAGAGACCGAGACCTACGCGATGGAAAAGCGCTACATCCACAAGGATGGGCGAGAGATCTGGATTCAGCTCAACGTCTCGGCAGATTTCAATGAAGACGCGACGCCGAGGCATCTGATCGCGCAGATTCAGGACATCACAGAACGCAAGCGCGTGAATGCCGCGCTGAAGAAGGCCGAAGAGAAGTTTTCCTCCGTGTTCTTCGGAGCCCCCGTCGGCATCACCATCTGTTGCACGCGCGACGGTCGGATTAGCGACGTCAACCGCGAATTCGAGCGACTCTCCGGCTACGCGCGCGACGAAGCCGTGGGTCGCACGGGGGTCGAACTTGCTCTGTGGCCCGACGTCGAAGCTGCAGAGGATTACCTGGAGAGCGTGCTTTCGGGCAATGGGCCACGCAACGTCGAGCTGCTCCTGCGGACCAAGGCTGGCAAGCTCATTCCGCTGCGCCATTCCGGGCACACCATGCATCTCGACGGCGAGACCTATCTGCTCTCGGCGTTCGTGGATCTCAGCGAGCGCAAGCGCGCCGAAGCGGCGATCCGCGAAAGCGAGGCGCGCCTGCGCCGAGTGGTGGCCTCACCAATCCTGGGCATCGCATTCGGACGCGCCGACGGCACCATTACCGAAGCCAACGACGAGTATCTGCGAATCGTCGGCTACTCGCGCGAGGAGCTCGAGGCCGAGGCCGTCAATTTCAGGCACATGACGCCGCCGGAGTTCGTGCATCAGAATGCCCGCGCGCTCGGCGAGCTCGACGCCAAAGGCACCTCCCGGCCTTGGGAAATGGAGCTACTCCGCAAGGACGGCGAGCGAGTGCCTGTCCTGCTCGGTGTGTCCGTCGTGGACGCGCAGCGCGGCTTGGACGTGGTGTTCGTCTTCGACCTCAGCGAGCGGCGTTCCCTCGAACGCCAGCTGCTCCACGCGCAGAAAATGGAGGCCGTGGGACGGCTGGCGGCGGGCGTTGCGCACGACTTCAACAATGTGCTGTCCGCGATCACCATGTGCAGCGACCTGCTGCGCGACACACCTCTGCTCGGGCCCGCAGCGACCGACGAGGTGAACGAAATCCGAAAGGCGGCCGACCGCGGCGTCGGACTCACCCGCCAGCTGTTGGCCTTTAGTCGACAGCAGGTTCTGGAACCGCGCATCATCGACCTGAATGGACTCGTCGGAAACCTGGAGCGAATGCTGCGGCGACTCGCAAGCGAGGACGTCGAGGTGCAGACGCAATTTGGCCCGGGCCGCGCAACGGTCAAGGCGGACGCCGGGCAAATCGAACAAGTCCTGATGAACCTGGTGGTGAACGCCAAGGACGCCATGCCCCAGGGTGGCACGCTGACGATCGAGACCTCTATCGTCACGCTGCACGCTGACCATCTGGCAAGCGATCAAACCCAGCTTCCGCCGGGGATCTACGCGAGTTTGTCGGTTTCGGATACGGGCACCGGCATGACCGCGGAGACCGCTGCGCGGATCTTCGAACCCTTCTTCACTACTAAAGAGATTGGCAAGGGGACCGGGCTCGGGCTTTCGACCGTGTATGGCATCGTGCGCCAAAGCGGAGGTGCAATCGACGTCACCAGCGTGATTGGGCAAGGCACGAGTTTCCGCATTCTCTTGCCTCACGTGCACAAAGCGCTCGAGTCGATCCCGATGTCGGGGCTCCCCAACATGGTGGGGGGCAAGGAAACCATCTTGGTCGTAGAAGGGGACGCGGCCGTGCGCCAAGTGACCCGCAAGGTACTCGTGAAGCTCGGCTACCGCGTGCTGGACGCTCCCAACCCCGCAGCAGCCCTGGCGATGGGAAACAGCTATGTGGGCACCATCGACCTGCTCCTCACCGACCTCATCATGCCGGGTGGCAGCGGGCGCACGCTGGCAGCCGCGCTCGGCGCGCAACGGCCGAAGCTTTGCGTGCTGTACATGTCGGGGCACGCAGACGACGCGGACACGACCGCCGATCCGAGTGCGAACGGGGACTACGTGCTAAAGCCATTCTCGAGCACGGCTCTCGCTCACAAAGTTCGAGCGCTGCTCGACCAGCAGCGCGGTTTTGCGCGCTAGGCGCTCTCGCCCTCACTTCGAAACGAGCGAAAATTCGATGCCGAGCTCCTTGCCCAAGCGCTCGAGCCGCGGCCGGGCGTCGTCGCCCACGAACAACACGGATTGCCCGCGCTTCCCCGCGCGCCCCGTGCGCCCCGCGCGGTGCACGTAGGCGAGCGCCGAGGCGGGCAATTCGTAGTTCAACACCCAAGGGACGTCGGGGATGTCGAGCCCAGTCGCCGCGCCGTCCGTGGTGAGCAGAACGCGCGCCTCCGAGCGCCCAAACGCGAGCAGCGCCTGCTTGCATTCCTGTTTGGAGCGCTCGCGGCTCACGCTCACGGTCGCGAGGCCTCGTCCGTTCAGGAAGCGATACAAATGCCGCAGCAGATTTTCCTGATTCACGAAGACGATCGCGCGCGCACAGTGCTTCTCCTCGATGAAGCGGATGAGCTCGCGATCTTTCAGGGACTCGTTCTTGACGCGCACGAAGCTGTGGGAAATGCGCTGCCGCAGCGGGTCGTCGGTCACGCGCGTGCGCACCACCTCCGGCCCCATTAGTTCCGAGATCCAGCGTTCCGCGTTGGCTCCAAAGGTGGCCGCCACGAAGACCAGCTGCATCTTGGGCTCGGGCCGCGACAAAACCTCGCGCAAGAACGCGGCGTCGCGCGTGCCGAGGATGGGCTCTGGCTCGTCCAGCACCAGCATGCTGACGCCCTTCATCTTGCGCCGCTCGTAGAGCTCCAGAATCTGCGGGGGCGTGCCGACGATGAAGCGGGTGCTCTGTTGCACGCGCGTTTGCTGCTGGCGCGGATTCACACTTGCCAGCGCGGCGCCCACGCTGAGCGTGGGCTCTTTGTAGCGCTCCACGGTGCGCAGGGTCTGCAGCGCGAGCTCGGTCGCCGGGGCAAAGCACAGCGCCTTGGCGCTACTCGAGCTTCGGAGTCGCTGGAGCAGCGGCAGCACGTAGGCGAGTGTCTTGCCTGTCCCCGTCCCCGATTCGATGACCACGTGGCGGCCTGCGAGAATCGGCTCGATCGCCGCCCGCTGAACCTCGGTCGGCGTCACAATCCGGTCTGCCGCAAACCCGCTCCGCAGGCTGTCGGTGAGCTCGAAACCCGGGATGCTGTCGAATCCGGACTCTGGGGTGTTTTCCAAGAAGGCTGGTCTAGCCTGAATTGCCGGACCGCGCCGGAGCAGCGCTCGAACCGGCCGCAACGTGCTAGAAGTGAAGCGCTCCGGAGAATCATCCGCCGGCCGCTCAACGATATGTCAAGCCTGGCTCCCGCAACCGACGTGCTCGGGGCGATGATCACGCCCGCGCTCTTGATCTCAGCGAGCGGAACGCTCGTGCTGTCGACTTCGAACCGGCTGAGTCGCGTCGTCGATCGTGTGCGCATCCTCGCGCGGGACGCGGAAGAGCTCCCAGACGCGGACGAGGGCGAGCAGAGCGACGCCAGGCGTGTCCTGATCGAGAACCAGCTGCAAGGCCTCAGTCAGCGCGCTCTGATTTTGAGGTCCGCGTTGGCTGCCCTCTACGTCGCGATTGGGTTCCTAGTCGCTACCAGCATCGGCGTCGGGCTGATGACCTCATTGCACTGGGGCCAAAATTGGCCAGCGATCGCGCTCGCCATGCTCGGCGCCTGCGCCTTACTGTGGGGAAGTGTGCTGCTGGTGCGAGAAGGCCGGCTCGCGATCGGTTCCACGCTCGAGGAGATGACCTACGTTCAAGCGCTGATCGCCGCGCGCCACCCGAACTCGCGCCGCCCTCCGGGGGCCTGAAGCGGCCGCGGTGTCCCCTGCCCTTTACAACCCCACGCTCGGGTACCATCTTCGCGAGAGCCATGTCAGAGATCCTACCGCTCACCCGCGTCGCCTATCAGGCACAGCAGGCGGCGCTGCGTTGGTCTCTGGTCGCTGCACACTACGGGCTACGGCCGCTGCTACGCCACGACCGTAGGCCGACCGAACGAGACGCGCGCTCGCTCAGGCGACGCCTCAATCAGCTCTTTGCGCAGGACTTGGCGAACGTCGAAGCGGGCGCCTATCCGGCCGAGCTCTTGTTTCAGCTGCCCGTGCGGGAGTACCTCTGGAGCCTACCCGAGCTGGTCGCCGAACTGCCGCGCATGGCGTGGCGCGCGAAGCGGGGTGCCGTGCGGGAGCTCCCGCCGGATGTCGATCTGGGGCTTTACCCCGATTACTTCCGGCGCAATTTCCACTGGCAGACCGACGGCTACCTGAGCGCCCGCTCGGCCAAGTTGTACGACTTGGGCGTCGAGTTCCTGTTCCTCGGCACGGCGGACGTGATGCGTCGCCAAGTGCTCCCCCCCCTCACGCGTTTCTCGCGGGAGGCGCCCGGACCCAAGCGCGTTTTGGACGTCGCGGCAGGCACCGGGCGTACGCTCTATCAAATGACGCTGGCGATGCCCGAGCACACCTACACCGGCGTCGATCTCAGCCCGTATTACATCGCGCGCGCGGAGGAGCTCCTCGCTGGCAGAAATGTATCCCTGGTGGTCGACAACGCAGAACGGCTTCCCTTTCCGGATGCTAGCTTCGACGCCATCAGCAGCGTGTTCCTGTTCCACGAACTGCCCCGACGCGCGCGCCGCAACGTGCTTGCCGAAATGCGACGCACGCTCGCTCCTGGCGGCCTCTTGGTCCTAGAAGACTCCGCCCAGTTGAACGACGCACCGGAGCTCGAGACCTTTCTCGTGAACTTCGGGCGCGACATGAACGAGCCCTTCTTTCTGGATTACCTGGGGGACAGCATGGAGGGCCTGGCCGAAGAACAGGGGCTCCGCGTGGAGCGCGTCGAGCCGAGCTTCCTTTCCAAAGTCGTCGTGGCGCGAGCACCGCTCTAGCTCTGGCAGGCCGCTCTTCAACGCCCTGGCGGGTTGCTTTTCACGGCCACGGCGCCCGATCGCCGCGTTTCTCGATAGGCGCCCCGGGACGAGTGTGGCAATGGCTGAGGGCGATGCAGGGTTCGCCGGGCGGCCAGCGCCCCTACCGGGTGAGGAGCTCCGGCCGGGCCGCGTTGGTACTCAGCGTGCTTTAGAGTGGCCACCTCGCGCGGGCCGAGCCACCGCCCGACCCGCCGCCAAGCGCGGAGGCTGCTCCGGTTTCGGAGATTGTCGTTCAGGGCGAACGCCACGCGAATGACGGGACGGCGCTCACACGCCGAGAAGCCCGTGAATTGCCGGGAGCCTTCGGCGATCCGCTGCGCGCCGTCGAGGCCATGCCCGGCGTCACTGGCGTCGCCTCGGGCCTGCCCTATTTCTACGTTCGGGGCGCGCCACCTGGCAACGTGGGCTACTTGCTCGACGGCATTCGCTTGCCGATGCTCTACCACGTCTTTGCCGGCCCATCGGTGCTGCATCCGGCCTTCATCGATCGCGTCGAGCTACAGCGCGGCGGCTTCCCCGCGCACCTCGGCCGCTTCGCGGGGGCCATCGTCGACGCCAGCACGAGCGTTCCGCCAGACGAGTTCCGAACGGAAGCCAGTTTGCGCCTCTACGACGTGGGCGCCATGGTCGCGGCGCCCTTCGCGAGCGGTCGCGGGCGGGTCATGCTCGGCGGTCGTTACTCGTATACGGGTCTCCTGATTTCGAAGCTATCTCCCGTAAAGCTCGACTATTGGGACTATCAGGCGAAAATCAGCTACGACCTGAGCGCGCGCGATCAAGTGTCCGCGCTGCTGTTCGGCGCTTACGACTACTCCGCACAGCCTCAGCAGCAGTACGAGGCGGGTGTGCAATTTCACCGGCTGGACCTGCGCTATTCGCACGACTTCAACGCGCTCACCCGCCTACGCGCGGCCATCACCCTCGGCAGTGATCGGACGCGCCAGGAAGACGACACCTACACGTACTTCTCGTTCTCGGCGGGCGGCACCATGCGCACGCACGGGGAGGCCATCTCGCTCCGGGATCAGCTGCTCTCGACGCGGCTCGTACTCACGCACAAATTGGGAGCCGCGGCCGAACTTCGCGCCGGCGCCGACGTCGGGATCGACGGCATCCACCTCTCGCAACGCACAGCGGACATCCTGACCAACGGAGAGCTGCTCAAGAACTACCCTTCGCGCACGGACAGCGTGGCTGGCTCGTTCTTGGAGCTCGATGTCGCGCCGACCAAGGGCTTCGTGTTGAGCCCCGGGCTACGCGCGGACTGGTATCACTCGCAAACCAAGAGCGCGCTCGCTTTGGAGCCACGCTTATTGCTCCTCGCCGACGTTTCGAAGACCCTGACCATTCGTCACAGCTTCGGCGTCGTGCATCAACCGCCAACCACGGCTCCGCCCGGCATCCCCGGCGCGCAACAGATCGCCGGGCTGCCTGCAGGGCTCCAGGAGAGCATCCAGGCGAGCTCCGGCTTCGAGCTGCGCTTGCCGGCGGGGTTCACGGGAAGCGCGACGCTGTTCGACAACGTCTTTACCCATTTGAGCGACCCCACCGGCACGAGCGGTCAGTTCGATCTCACGAGCCCTGACACGCGGAGTTTGGGCTCGGCGATCGGCGTCGAAATGTCCGTGCGCCGAGCGCTGACACGGCGATTGGGCGGCTTCGTCAACTACACGCTGTCGCGCACTACGCGTAGCCACGGCCCCGTCTCGTCGATCTCGGCCTTCGATCGCACGCACGTCGCAAACCTGGTACTGACCTACGATTTGGGGGCGCGCTTCCGAGCCGGTGTGCGCGTGTTCTACGAGAGCGGTGTTCCTGTTCGACACGTCACCGTCGACGGCCCGACGTACGACGCCTCTGCGCGCGCTCCCGGCCTGCTCCGCCTCGATTTGCGGCTCGAGAAGCGTTGGCCAGTGTTCCAACGCGGATACATCGCGGCCGTGGCCGAAATCCTCAACGCGACCATGAGTCAGGAAGTGCTGCGCCGGAGCTGCAACGCCGATGGCTGTAGCGACAGCCGTTTCGGCCCGCTCTTTTTGCCCTCGTTGGGCGCCGAGCTCAGCTACTAAAATCCCGTCGAGAGTGATCTGCACCTCGAGCCGTGGTCCGATTCGCCCGGCACGGAGAGCTACGTCTATGGGCGAGAGTTCTAGCCGCGGTCGCTCGGCGCCGACACTGAACGACTTCGCTATCTGGCCTCGGCGAACCACACACCTGCGTCCGCGCCGTCGGCAACGATGTAAAGAACGCCGTCGCGCTGGCCGAGCGTCGCCTCGCGCCATGCGGACACGCCCACGCGCTCGAAGGTGTCCTTGCTGTCGACGAAGCGCATCGACAGCACTCCGCTTCCCAGCGTCTCGTCGTAGTCGCGCAAGTAGCCGAGCGCACCGAAGTCGAGCCAGCCAACGGAGCGCGCCAAGACGCTCTCCGCGGCCATTTGCAAATGCACCTTGGAAGGGTCCGCCCAGCTTTCCTGTTTCAGGTACGCATACTGGAGAGAGCCGATCCTTTCCCCGCCTTCGCGTACGACTGCCAAGGCGTAGCCAGAACCGGTCGATAGCCACTTTGCGAAGCTCAAGCTCGAGACGCCGAGCGCCAAGGTCTCGGGCTGCTGGAAAAACGTGGCGAGCAGGTTACCGGGCCCGGAATCGACGTCGAAAATCGCGAAGTTTCCGTCGAATTCGCGAACATGCGCGGCAAGCTCGACGCTCGCGTCGGACCCTCGCGCTTCCAGCAAGCGGCCCGAGTTGCCGTCGAAGTCGGCAATGAAGCGCGCCTTCAGCGGCACATCGAGGTACGGATATGGATCGAGCGCCGGCAGCATCGCCGAGTCTGCCAGTTTCTCGAGGGCGACATGGCGCGCCGGATCCGCGCCGAGCAGCCCATGCCACAACGCGCCGACGCTGCGAGCATCCGGCGCTGGCAGGTCAGTCGGGTCAGTGAGCACGAACACGCGGTCTTCGCTCTGAGAGAGAGCGCGCGCAACATGCGCCCCCTTCCCCATCCCCGGCTCTCCCAACGCGTACACCAGAGCGTTGCGATCATCGTAGAGCTTGAGCGCCGCGGAGTCGCACGGACTCGAGAAGGTGAACGAGGTCTGCAATACGAACGCCGAGCCCGCCGTCGCACGCAGTTCGCAGCCGTCTTCGGCGATGGACGTGAACGTGCCGAGCTCACGATCGAGCCGCACGACGGACCCAGCCTGCTGAAAGGCCAGCGCGGACTCGAGCACCACGAGGTTACTGACGTCCGTTGCCGTGGCGTGCGGCGTCCAATCGGCGTCGCGCACGGTCAAGCGCCCGCCCGCAACGATGTTCAGCGTGCCGCTGAAGTCCTGGGAAATTTGGCTGACCTGTGTCTCGAGGTCAGCCACCTGTTCGTTCCAGGGATCGACTGCCACCAGCGCATCACCGTCGTCACGCGTATCGCGCACGAGATACTGCTTCCCCCCGAAGAACCGCGGCAGCTCCGCGTGCATGAGCCCAGAGGACCAGACCGAGCAATCGGGGGACGCGAACTTGAGTTCACCGCGCCCGTCCGCGTCCATGCTCGAAAGGAACGCGACCAAGGGCGGCTGCTCGCTGTCGAGCAGCCAAACCGGGCCCGACCAGTAGCCGCGGTAAGCGACGGCAGGCCCCACGGAACAAGCAGCGGTCTCGCCGGCCTTCACGATGATGAGTTCGCCCCCGTCATCGAGCGCGGTCAAGTATTCACCAAGCATGGTCTTGCCATCGAAACGCGCGCTCGTGAAGTGGCCGCTGAGCCAGCGCGTGCCGGGGAAGTTCACGTAGGAGACACCCGATCCAATCAACTCCTCCGCGCCTTTCGACTCGAATCCGCAAGCGGTGAGCCAAAGCCCCAGCGCGGCGACGAGCCCGTGCCGATGCTTCACTCTCTGCCTTGGGCCTCGCCGACACACGCCGCGCTGCATCGGGGCATGATGGGCGATCGCGCGCCGCTCTGCAATTTTCCACGAATACGCGCAAAAATGGGCGAAAGGGTTTGGTCGCCGTCCAGGCGCACATGACATGCGTCTGCTCGTCGTCGTCCGGGACGATCGCTCGACGAACTGACGCTCGCCCCGCAACGCCCGAGAAAAGCTCGACGGAACACCGGCCGTCTGCGCTGAGCGCGCCCCGCGCCGAGCGTCGATTGGCGCGCTCGGGTTTGCTGACTGCGAAGGCCTGAGTCAGACTGTGCGGCTATGGTGAGCGCTCTCTGGCGCAGCGTCGGGCAAGCTCGGCGCCTTGGCGCAGCTGTTTCTTGTTTGTGTTGGATGGGTTGTGGCGAGCGCCCGCTCGAACCACGCGATCCCACACCTGGCGTCGCAAACTTCACTATCGCGACCTTCAACGTCGAAGACGGCAAACAAACCGATGCGGCGACGGTGGAGGCGATTGGTGCGACCCACGCCGACATCATCTGCCTCCAGGAAATCGGTGATGGCTGGGAGCAAGTCATCAAAGCGCGCTATGCCGCCGACTACCCGTACATGCTCTTCAAACCGGGCGGCACTGGCGGCCTCGGCGTGCTGGCGAAAGATCAGATCGTCAGCCACACCTTCACTGAGGGGACCGCGGGCGGCCACCCGAGCTGGTCACTTTACGCGAAGACGGAGGCGGGCTGGTTCAGTCTGCTCACCGTCCATCTGCGCTCGCTTTACTCGGGAAACAAGGGAATCATCAACGATTACCTCGACTGGGGAGTCGATCACCGAACGCAGGTCTCGTCCGTGGTGGCGAGCAAGAGTGCAGCGCTGATGCCCGTCCGGCCACCAGAGCTCGTAATGGGGGATTTCAACGAAGGCCCCGATGGCGACGCCGTGCAGTACCTCGAGTCGGTCGGGTTCCAAGACGTACTGCCGCTCTTTCATCCGGGGCAGTTCACCTGGCGCCATCCTTCCCTCGCCAATCAATTCAACGAAGCGCTCGATCACATCTTGTTCGATGATTGGGTCACCCCGTTGAACGCCAACGTCGTCAACCGCGGCAATTC
>JAEUAF010000940.1 GCA_019695485.1 Sorangium sp. | reverse complement strand
AGCGTCCTCCCCCTCGACGGCTGTCGACCGGCGCCGATGCCTTTGCGCGTCCCGGCGGTGGTTGTTTCGACCGACGTCGAGCGAGAACTCTGGCGCGGCAGCTTGGGGATCGGGCGCCATCCGAATTCCGACATCCTGTTGAATGACCCCTTGGTGTCTCGGTCGCACGCGCGCCTCATCGTGCTCGAAGATGGCTCGATCGCCATCGAGGATCTGCACAGCGCGAATGGCGTCTACGTCAACGGCGAGCGGCTAGGGCGGAGCTTTCAGGTCCTTCACGACGGAGACCGGCTGCTGCTCGGAACTTGCGAGCTCGGCGTCTTCGCTTCACGCCGACTCCACGACGACGAGAAGACGCCCAGCATTCGACCGAGTGAGCGTCGACTTCTCGAGAGTGCGAGCGAAGCGCCTCCTGCGACGGACCGCGCCGACGCGTTGCAGATGGTGGCTCGCCTCGCCGAGCGTCTGCATCGAGCTGGCAATTCGCCGGAGGCAATCCGCGTGTTGTCCGCGCACCTGAACAAGGTGCTGCTCGGCGCATCGGCTGGCCTGGCAGTGCCGGACTCTCTGCTCGAACAGGCATCACGGCACGCGCTCGAACTCTACTACTGGACCTACAACGGCGCGTGGATCGACTACGTGGTGGAACTGCACCTCGCGACGCAGAGTTTGCCGAGCGAAAAGAGCCTAGCGGCCCTTGAAACGGCGATTAGCGGCGCTCAAGGCACCCATTTCGACAGCGCCCTGCTCAAATACTTCGCTGAGAGTATGGAACCGCAGCGCACCAGTATGACGCTCAACGAAGAGGCTCGCCTCTCGCGGCTCGGCCGGCTCGCACGCTGAGAGGCGGGGTCGCGCACTCGCGCCTGCAGCGGACTTTCGCCTGCTCCTTCGCTAGCGGCAGCGCTTGAGCCGCGCGGGCTCGGAACCGCTACTCGTCTGGTTTACGTGCCGGCGCGACGCCGCGCTCTTTCGCGTCGTACTTGAGCGCGCCCTTCTTTTCGGTCCAGCCGGGAGCCAACGCGGTGTCGGTTCCGACCCGCGGCCCCTGCTGCAACTTGTCGCCAGGGGGCACGCCGTCCGCGCCGACCACTTGACCGTCAGAGGTGGTAGGGGGCGGAGGCGGATAGTCCTGTGCAGGAGAACGCGCGGGCGCTTCCTGAGCCTGCTGCTCGGCGCACGCGAGTCCGAGACTGAAGCTCACCACCACAAGCGCAAACCGGAGTGAAGAACTCGTCATCGAAAGGCCTCCACCCCGATTGTGAAGCAAGTGACGTGCCCGCGCCGCCAATGCACTGTCGCGATCACGTAGCGCCGCAATCTCTCGGCGAGAGCCGCCCGGAATTCCGTACCCCCAATCGAGAAAAACGGCTGCGCTCGCGGGCCGCTCGCCCTGACGCGCGGGGCTTGCTCGCCACGGGTGGGGGCAACCTGGTGCCTCGCGCGCCGTCCGGGCCGCGGCAAGGGCGCAGGAATTGCGAGCCCGTACGCTTGGCCGCCCTAACCGGTGAGCTGCGCGAGCGTGCCGGTGGTGAGCTTGGTATCCGGTTGCGTACCAAACGAGTTGACGGCGACGCCAAAGGCCTGGGCGATCGACACCAACAGCTTGCTGTTGGGTACCGGGGTGAACGTGGCGGAGTTCTCACTGCACCAGAGGTCCGTCGACGGGCAGTCGGGTTGCAGCTTGATGCGCCGCCCCATCTTGAACTTACCGTTCAAGCCGCCGGCGAGAACGGTCGGCACGTTGCGCGTGCTGTGCAGGGCGGGGTTGCCCATATCGCTCGAACAGTAAATCAGCGTGCTGTCGAGCACGCCCAGAGCGTCGAGCTTCTGCATCAAGCGCGCAACCTTGGAATATGCATAGCGATTGAACTGCGCGAGCGGCACCCAGGTCGAAGGAGTACCGTCACCCACGGGGCTGCCGTTCGAACCCACCGACGAAGCAGCGTAGGTGTGCGCGACGCCGCCGTGATTGTCGGCCGGCAACTTCAGAGGATTGTTGTCGTAGGAGAGGTCGGCCATGTACAGGGTGGCGAAGCGCGTGATGTCGCAAGCCAGCGCCTGGGCCAAGAGATCGATGTGCGCATTCGTGATGGCGTCGAAATACGGCTCGCCGCCGTTGTAACGCTGCAGCTTCGGAAACTGCGTGGCGTCCGGTTTTCCAGGAACCGTGCAGATTGCCGACGAGGCCGGGGCAGCGAACTGCTTCTCGATTTCACGAAGCGCCGTCAGGTGCTGGTCGAGCTTGGCTTGCTCTTCCGGCGCCAGGCGCGTCCGCAGTCGATTCACGTCGGCGCGCACGAAGTCGATCACGCTCTGCCCGGTCACGCGGTCACGCTCGGCTTTGGCGAGCGCGGCGGGGTCGGTCCCCGCGGTGAAGCCAGCAAAGAGCTGCTTGAAAGCCTCGCTCGGGTCGATGATCTTGGAGAGCGGCGCGCCGCCCGGACCAAACGACAAGCACTCGCCAGCGGTGAGATTGGAAGTTCCAACGGCGAGCGCGATGCTCCCCAATCGGGTGTCAGCGCCAAGCCCTTTCTCGACCGCCAGAAATTGGTCGAGCGAGCTATTTTGCGGCTGGTCCTTGCTGCCGTCGATGCGGCTCCCAGTGAGAATGGTGCCCGCGGTGCTGTGCCCGTTCGCGCTCGACAAGAGGTCGACGCCCTCGAGCACCATGATTTTGCTCTTGAAGCTCTTGCCGTAGGTGGCCGCGTCGTCGAACGGCTGGAGCGGGCAGTTCGCGTAGCTGAGGTCGAAGTTGGTCTCCGTGTCGCTGGCGCGCATCACCCAGTGCTCGGCGGCGATGCCGTGCGGGTGGTACATGCCGATGAACTTCAGAGGCAGCATGTCGCCTGCGGACTGCGCGTAGGAATTCTCGATCAAGCGGAAGAACGGCAGCGTGGCGAAGCCGGCGCCGACCGCTCGCAAGAACGCGCGCCGATTCTTGTTGCGGTTCACGGCGCCCTCCGGTGGGTGAAGAGCGGGCTTTGTACGAAGGTGAGTAGCGTCTGCAAGATATTGCCCTGTTGATCGGCCGGAAGAGCCTGCCAGTAGCTCAAGAACGCCTGCTCAGTCCCGGTCACGCTGGAATCACTGCGACCGGCGGAGGCTCGAAACATGTGGCGCGCGAAGCAGGTGCGCACTTGGGCGCTCTTCGACATCGCGATCGAGAGCGCGTTGCCATCCGCGTACGACCCGTCGAAGTCCGTGCCGGCTTTCAATACCACGCTGCTGTCGACCGCCTTGCCGGCTTCCATGCTGCGAAACTGCCCCATGCCGTCGTACTCCTCGAAGGCGAAGCCGAAGGCGTCAATCGTATCGTGGCAGCCGGCGCACAGCGCGTCGGTCGCGTGGACCTGGAAGCGTTCGCGCGTCGTCTTTTTCGGATCCGGGAGCGGCGGGATGACCTGAATGTTCAGCGTGGTCGGCGACGGAATGTCAATGCAGGCCACGCGTCGCGCCATGTCGACCCCGCGCAATACCGGCCCGCTCTCGCTTGCGTGAGCGAAGACCGAGAGGAACGCCGCTTGGTTGAGGATGCCCCGGCGCGTTGGCAGCGTGATGCGACCGCTGCCGCTCGCGCCGTAGAGCTGCGCGAGCTTTGGATCGTTTACCTTGGTCCAATTCGCGGACAAGAGCTCGTCGATGTTGCCTGAACTGTCGGCGATTAGAGAGGTGATGAAGTCGACGCTCTCGGCGTCCATGGCCGCCTTGAGGCCGGCAAATGCTGGATAGGCGGTGGCGTCCTTGTCGGTGATGGCGAGACGATCGACGCCGAGCCATTCGCGCACGACGCGGATCACTCGATCCCGAGCGCTGGCAGTGCCGATCAAGCGCCAGAACGCCGTGGCGCGACCTTCGGGGGTTGCGAGTGCGCCCGCTAAAGCATCCGCGAGCAATTGGTCGTCGGGTGGCGCGTTGGTGACGAGATATGCGAGCGAGCTCGCGAGCTCATACGGGGTGAGCGCCACGGCAGTGCCCGTCGCGGCGGCCGCGCCGTCTCCGAGCTCGGTCAGGTACAAGAAGCCTGCCGAGTTGATCAGCGCACGCACGACGAGGCGGATGCCATCCGCGTAGGTCGCGCCCTTTTCGCCCGTTTGGTAGACGGTGAACAGACCAGCACTTTCATCGCTCGAAAGCGGCCGTCGGTAGGCCTTCTGGCCATAGCTCGCGATGAACGCTCGTGCGCAGGCGTCGCTCTTCGTCATGTCGGCGCACGGCGCCGCCTTGGTCACGTCGAGCGCCGCCGAAATGTCCGTCGCGGCCGCGAAGATTTGTTTGGCCGTGACGTTGTCGACGCGTTGTGCGTCGTTCAGCGTGAAGCCGTCTTGGCGCGCGTCGGGCGCGAAGGCTTGGCCGGGAGACTGGGCCGTGGCGGTGAGAACCTGCACCGACGCGTCGAACTCCGCGTTCGCCAAACGCCGAATGCGCTCGGGAATGAGTGTGAGTGGATCGACACCCATCGGCAGCGGCGTCGATCCGCCTGCGTTCGCGCCAGCCCCGGGCAGCGAGGTGCCGCCGCCAGAGGGAAGACTGGTGGCTCCCCCCGCGTTGACGCCGGCCGTCGGGAAAGAAACGCCGTTGCCCGTGCCCGCGTTAGCGCGCGTGCCACCCGCGTTGGCAAGCGCGCCTCCGGCGCCCGCGGTCCCATTCCCGCTACCGCTGGGGGTCCCAGTGATGCTTCCACCCGAGCAGCCCCAAGCGGCGCAGAGCGCCAAGGCGAAGGCAAGCTGACCCCCCCGCGGATCAAATCGTCTCATCGTGTCGTTCATTTTGCTCAAAGCACACTTCAAGGCAAGTCACCTTTCGAAGTGTTTTCGATTCAGGTTGTCGCGTTCAAACGCGGAAACGCACTCTCGCAACGAGCATCGTTCAATGTTGCAATTTGCGACCGTGTCCTCACTTGAAAAAGCGGACACGAACGGAAATCGCGACACCCAGGTGGGAGGTTGTATGCCCGACGTCACTTGCTCAGCATTGAACTGAGCCCGACGCGAGCTGCCATTCGAACGCCTGGCGAGCGCCCAGCGCGCGTTCATAACTCGCGAGAGTTACTTGGTAAGGAGACTAAACTCATTTGGAATGGCCCACCACGCTGGCAGCCGGCGTGAGGCGAACCGAGCGCTCCGCGCTGCCGATGAATCGATCATGGCGTCACGAACCCCAGCCGGCCCGCACGCGGAGGCGTTGCCGCAGCGCACCGAAAACAAGGCGGCGCACGCGCGCACGAGGCTCTCGGCGAGCAGTCGGGCAACGCCTGCCGCAAAGATCGACGCCACCGAAGGCACTACGACAGCGAACACCGCGACTCATGAGCGAAAGCCGAGGCGAACTGGCCACGAGCAATCCGACGGGCGCGCAGCGCCGGCGCTCCACCGCGCGTTGACACGATCAGGAACACGCGCCGAGCGCCGGTCGCACCTCATCTAGGTTTCGTGTTCGAACCCCAGCGCGCGGCAGCAGCGGCAGCAGCCTCGAGATGCCACGCGCATGACGGCGCCCCGTGCGACCACCCGCTTCCAAGCCATCGCGCTCCGAGCATCGAGACGGATCACGCCGTTTTGTGCGCGCCCGTGAGCCGAGGTTGTGTCGCAAGGAAAACCCGGTATACCGGGCGCTCTGGAGTTCGCCGTGGCCAAAAACGCCCCTCAAAAAGCAGCCATTTCCCCGACCCGCGCCGAAGACTACGCCCAGTGGTATCAGGAGGTGGTCCGCGCAGCCGATCTCGCCGAAACCTCACCGGTGCGCGGCTGCATGGTGATCAAGCCCTGGGGCTACGCGATCTGGGAAAACATCCAGCGCGTTCTGGATGGCATGTTCAAGGCCACCGGCCACAAGAACGCCTACTTCCCGCTGTTCATCCCCAAGTCTTTTTTGGAGAAGGAAGCCGAGCACGTCGAAGGCTTCGCCAAAGAGTGCGCGGTGGTGACCCACCATCGACTGATCGCGGGCAAAGACGGCGGGCTCATCCCCGACCCCGACGCGGAGCTCGAAGAGCCGCTGATCGTGCGCCCCACCTCGGAAACGATCATCGGCGCCGCCTTTGCGCAGTGGGTTCAGAGCTACCGCGACCTGCCGCTGCTGATCAACCAGTGGGCCAACGTCGTGCGCTGGGAGATGCGCACGCGGCTGTTCCTGCGCACCGCGGAGTTCCTCTGGCAGGAGGGGCACACGGCGCATGCGGACCGCGACGACGCCATGGCCGAGACCTTGAAGATGCTCGAGGTGTACCGCGAGTTCGCCGAGACCGTGCTGGCAATGCCGGTCATCGCAGGCGAGAAGCCGGCTAACGAGCGCTTCCCCGGCGCGGATAACACCTACTCGATCGAAGCCATGATGCAGGACGGCAAGGCGCTTCAGTCGGGCACCTCGCACTATCTGGGCGAACATTTCGCGCGGGCGCAGAACATCCG
>JAEUAF010000927.1 GCA_019695485.1 Sorangium sp. | reverse complement strand
GGCTGGGTGTTGCTCGGCAAAAGCATCCACCCGGGCGTCGGCTTCGCGTGGTTCCTCACCTGCTGTGCGATCTTCGGTTACTTCTGGCGGTTCATCGTGCGCTACTTCTTGTACCTCTTGAAGTGCGGCCACATCGTGGTGCTCACCGATCTCATCACCAAGGGCCGCATCGACGACGGCGGCAAGGGCATGTTTGCGTACGGCAAAGACACGGTGAAGGATCGCTTCGGCGAGGTGAATGTGCTGTTCGCCGTCGACTCGCTCGTGAAAGGGGTGGTGCGCACCTTCAATCGCACCTTGGATTTCGTGGCAAATCTGCTGCCCATTCCTGGGCTCTCGTCGATCATGAGCTTCGTCAACGCGCTGATCTACGCGGCCTCTACCTACATCGACGAGAGCATTTTCTCGTACGGGCTCGCGCGCCAGGAGGAGAATCCCTGGTCAAGCGCCAAGGATGGCCTCATCTACTACGCTCAAAACAGCAGGGAGATTCTGAAGACGGGCCTCTGGATCGTGATCCTTGATAAGGTCCTCACCGTGCTGGTCTGGGTCGTGATGCTGGCACCGACGTTCGTGATCGCCGCGCTGTTGCCCAAGTCGATTGTGGCCGTCGGCTTTTGGTTCGTGTTCGGCTTTGCGGCGCTGCTCGCCTCCAACGTTCGCTCCGCGTTCTTGAAGCCGCTCTTCTTGGTGATGATCATGACGCGCTTCCATGTGGAGGTGCAGAATCAACCCATCAACCAAGAGTGGGACCAGCGGCTGTCGAGCCTCTCCGACAAGTTCCGCGAGCTGGTCGGCAAAGTTGCTGGCTATCGCCCCATGCCGCACGCCTCGGTGCAGCGCCAACACGCCTAGCCGTTCCCCCCGCGTTCAAGTCCGGGTCTCGCCAACGTGCGACAACGGAAGTTCGGCCCCGGCCCCCGGGGCGGAACGCTGCGGGTTCAAATCCTGTGCGAATTGGTTTGTCGTTCGCAGTCACGATGAAGATTTCAACCTGCGTTCGGGCGTGGCGGGGCGTCGGAGAGTCGGGCTAAAGTCCCCGGCCATGCGAAGTCTCGGTGTCTCGTTGGTGGCTGTGTTGGCTCTGCTGTGCGCTTGCGAGGAGAAGCCTGCGCCGGCCCCGGCGGCTCCGGCTTCTGTCGCTCAGCCGCTTCCACCGCCGCCTGCACCGAAGCCAGAGCCATCCGCGGCGCCCGCACCCGAAGCCCAGGCCGCGGCTCCCGCAAAGGCCAAGCGCAAACTCGAGGATTGTCCGAAGGGGCCGAACGCCGACTTCTTGCAGAAAGAGATCGAAGCCGAGGTTCGCAAGAAGCTGCCGAAGCCGGACGGGGCGATCACGAACGCGGATCTCGGCAAGCTCCACTCGTTGAACCTTTCCCAGGTGAAATTGGCCGAGCTCGACGTGTGTGTCTTCTCGCGCATGAAGGGGTTGAAGGAGCTCTTTCTCGGGCCCGGCGAGTACGACGATCTCTCTCCCCTCAGCGGCGCGAAGCAGCTCGAATCACTGCGAGCTTCAATCAATCAGGTCAAGGATCTGAAGCCGCTCGAGGGCTTGACCCTGCTCGATCGGCTCGACCTCGGCCGCACGCAAGTGAGTGACATCAAGCCGCTCGCTGCGCTGAAGAAGCTGACCGAACTTCAGCTCGACGACACGCCGCTCGAAGACGTCTCGCCGCTCGCCGGTCTCACCGCGCTCGAAACGCTGAGCCTGAAGCGCACGAAGGTGAAGGACGTGAGCCAGCTCAAGGGGCTAAAGAAGCTCAAATTCCTCTACATCGGTGGCTCGCCACTCGACGCCGATATCATGCTCGTCGCCCCGATCCGGGCGAACGGCGCCAAGATCGTGTCCGACTGACCAGCGCAGAGCTAGGCGGGGCGCAGCGAACGCCCGGCAATCTGTTCACGAGACGCGAGTCACTTCCGAACGTGAAGGCCGCACTCGCGTTGGGTCGACTCTTCCCACCACCAGCGCCCCGCGCGTTCGTGCTCCCCAGGGCGCGGCGGTCGCGTGCATGGTTCGCAGCCGATCGAGATGTAGCCCGCGTCGTGAAGCGCGTTATACGGGACCTGATTGTCGCGAATGTATTGCCACACCTCGGCTTGCGACCACTCCGCGAGGGGGTTCCACTTGATGAGTGGCCCATCCGGACCCGCGCGACCGAGATCCTGTTGAATGATCGGCACGTCGACGCGTGTTGGACTCTGATCGCGTCGCTGACCGGTCATCCATGAGCGGCGCCCGTCGAGCGCCCTCGCCAGCGGGCCGACTTTGCGAATGCGGCAGCATTCCTCGTGGCCGTCATTGTAAAAACTGAATAGCCCCTTCTTACGGACGAGCTCTTCCACGCGCACGGCGTCTGGAAAAAAGACCTCGAGCTCGATGCCGAAGTGCGTCCGCACGCGATCCAAGAACCGGTACGTTTCCGCATGTAAGCGCCCCGTGTCGAGCGTCACCACGCGGAACGGCAAGCCGCTCTTCTGCGCCATATCGATGAGCGCCACGTCCTCAGCGCCACTGAATGCGATCGCGCAATCTCGACCGAAGCGTTCCAAGGCGGTGCGCACGATGCCCATCGGCTCGCTCCCAGCCAATTGCGCCTGCAGCGCCTGGACGTCGCTAGCGCTGAGCACGGAACCCTGAGGCGCCTCGGTGGGCGCGCTAGGACCCGCCGGCCAAACTTCATTGATGAGCTTGAGGACGCTGGTGTAGACGCGAAGCGAACCTTCGGACTCGACTAGGAAGAACGGGGCCAGCGTGACCCCGTGCTCAGCGGCGAGTCGCATGCCCTCCGACGTCGGGTCGATCTCCCGCGCCAGCACGACCCGATCCACCTTTTCCCAAAGGCCACGGCGACGCAGCTGCTCCTCCGCCTGCACGCACTTCTGGCAGGTAGAACCGTCCGCGAACTCCTTCTTCACCATCGTGACGTGCATTTTTGGGTCCTACCCCGCGCTCCAGCGCGGCTTTGGCTCGCGAATGATGGGGCGGCCGCACCTGAAAGCAAGGGGCGCGAAATCAGCGGAATTCCGGACCGGCGGCTTGCGCTGCGGCTCGAAGTCCGCTAAACGCTGCCTTCCGAATGGCAAACCGTGCAATCTGGAACGTGCGCATGCGGCACGAATGGCTCGTGACTCCGCTCAAAGGCAAACGCCTCACCAAGCGCAAGCGCTCGCGCATCGGCATCGAGCAGGCGCGTGAACGCAAAGCAACCCCCGACTCGGGTTCGACGCCCAGCGGCAGCTGAAGCGGGCAGTTCCCGCTAAACTTGGCCCGCGCAGGGCATGCTCGCTATGCGGCGAACATGCGTGCGCGGGCATTCGAG
>JAEUAF010000785.1 GCA_019695485.1 Sorangium sp. | reverse complement strand
CGTGAATGAAGAAGACATTCGCTTCGGTGATGAGCTTCCTGTGCTGCCGATTCGCAACGCGGTGCTGTTTCCGGGTGCCGTCGCGCCGTTCGACGTGGGCCGTGAGAAATCGGTCGCTCTCGTGGAGGACGTCCACAATCTGCAAAATCCGGTGATTGCGATCTTCGCGCAACGCGATCCCGCGACGGACGATCCGGGCGCGGACGATCTCTACCCGGTGGGTTGTGCGGCGCGTGTCTTGAAGGCGCTGAAACACAGCTCCGGCAACTACTCCCTGATTCTGCAGGGGCTCACGCGCATCCGCTTCGACGGCACCACGCAGAGCAGCCCCTATCTGCGCGCGCGCATCACGCGCATCGACACGCCTCCGACGGAGGACGTGGAGGCGGAGGCGCTCGCCATGAGCCTGCGCGACGTCGCCAAGCAAGTGATCCAGCTGATGCCGGAGCTGCCGCGCGAGGCGGGCTCGCTGATCGACTCGATTCAGGCGCCGGGCGCGCTCGCCGACTTGGTGGCAGCGAACCTCGACGCGCCCGTCGAAGAAAAGGCACAGCTGATCGAGACGGTCGAGGTGAAGGACCGCATCCGCAAGGTGCTCAAGCTACTCACGCGAC
Organism: Sorangium sp.; assembly: GCA_019695485.1. Classification (GTDB taxonomy): domain Bacteria; phylum Myxococcota_A; class Polyangia; order Polyangiales; family Polyangiaceae; genus PMG-095. The sequence continues at coordinate 3,986 of JAEUAF010000785.1, read as the reverse complement.
AGCTCGAGATCCTGAAGATGCGTGAGCGCATCAACTCCCAGATCAAAGAGGAGATGGGCAAAAATCAGCGCGAGTACGTGCTGCGCCAACAGCTGAAGGCGATCAAGGAAGAGCTCGGCGAAGACGACGGCGATCAAGGCGACCTCGATGGCCTAGAGGAGCGCATCGCGAAAGCCAACCTGCCAAACGAGGCCGACAGCGTTGCCAAGAAGCAGCTCAAGCGCTTGCGCTCGATGCAAGTGGGCAGCGCCGAGTACACCGTCGTGCGCACCTACCTCGACTGGATCCTGGACTTGCCCTGGTCGCACTCGACCGAGGACAACATGGACATCGCAGAGGTGCGGCGCGTCCTCGATGAGGACCACTACGGCCTCGAGAAGGTCAAGAAGCGCATCGTCGAATACCTTGCCGTGCGCAAGCTGAAGAAGGACAAGAAAGGCCCGATTCTCTGCTTGATCGGTCCGCCCGGCGTCGGCAAGACCTCGCTTGGCCGCAGCATTGGGCGCGCCCTTGGCCGCAAGTTCGTGCGCGTGTCACTCGGCGGCGTGCACGACGAAGCCGCGATCCGCGGGCATCGCCGCACGTACGTCGGCGCGCTGCCCGGACAGATCATCCAGGGCATGAAGAAGTCCGGCACCATCAACCCCGTCTTCATGATGGACGAGGTGGACAAGATTGGGCACGACTTCCGCGGCGACCCGAGCGCGGCTCTGCTCGAGGTGCTCGATCCGGAGCAGAACAACACCTTCGCAGATCATTACCTCGAGATCCCCTACGATCTCTCGAGCGTGATGTTCGTCGCGACGGCGAACGTAGCGGATCCGATCCCGCCGCCGCTGCGTGATCGCATGGAGATCCTCGAGATCCCCGGCTACACACGACGCGAGAAGCTCGCCATCGCGCGCCAGCACTTGATCCCGAAGCAGCTCGAGGAGCACGGGCTCAAGGTGGAGCAGCTCACCATCACGGATGAAGCCGTCGAGGAAGTGATCGAACACTACACGCGCGAAGCAGGCGTCCGCAGCCTGGAGCGCACGATCGCCGGTGTCATTCGTGGCGTTGCGGTCAAGGTCGCCGAAGGCGATTCCACGCCGCGCGTCATCAAGAGCGAAGATGACCTGCGCGAGTTCCTCGGCCCCATCAAGTACACGAGCGAAGTGGCCGAGCGCACTGAGGAGACTGGCGTCGCCACCGGCCTCGCCTGGACCAGCGTGGGCGGAGAGATCTTGTTCATCGAAGTCACGCGCATGTTCGGCTCGGGCAAGATGCAGCTCACCGGGCAGCTTGGCGACGTCATGAAGGAGAGCGCGCACGCGGCGCTCAGCTACGTCCGAACCAACGCCGAGCGCTACGGCATCCCCAAGGACTTCTTGGAGAAGAGCGACATTCACATCCACATCCCAGCGGGCGCCATGCCGAAAGACGGCCCGAGCGCTGGCATCACCATGTTCACGGCGATCGTCTCCTTGCTCACCGGGTCACGCGTGCGTCACGACGTGGCAATGACCGGCGAGATTTCGCTGCGCGGCCGCGTGCTGCCGATCGGCGGCGTCAAAGAGAAGACGTTGGCGGCGCATCGCGCTGGCATCAAGCGGGTGCTCTTGCCCGAGCGCAACAAAGCGGATCTGGAAGAGGTGCCGAAGGAAGTGCGCGACGAGCTCGAGTTCGTGTTCGTGAACAAACTCGACGAAGTGTTGGCGTCGGCGCTCGAGCGCATGCCTCAGCCGTCGCAGGCTTACCTCGACGACGTCGCCAAGCGCGAAGCCCAGCCTTCCACGAACTGAGGCGGTTCGACGGACGCGCTGCGCTTCCTCGGGGGCGCAGCGCCGTCCACGCGCCTAGAGATCGTCCCAGAGCCGAATGCCGCCGGTCATGCCGTCGACATTGTCGAAGAGGTGCACGTTGGGCGGGAGCGCGACCTTGACGTGCTCGGCGTTGCCGCCACCGAGGTGCAGCACGTCGTAGTTGAAGATGGGGGCTAGCTGGTCGAGCATTTCGCCGACCCGTTCGCTCCACTCTTTCTTGCCGAGCCGCCGGAACTCCGCGTCGCAGACGCGCTCTTCGTACGTCTTGCCCTTTTTGAACGGGTGATGTCCAAGCTCGAGGTTCGGCACCAGGTGGCCGTTGACGAATAGTGCTGCGCCGAGCCCGGTTCCGAGGGTGAGCACGAGTTCCACGCCGCGGCCCTCGATGACGCCATAGCCTTGTAGATCGGCATCGTTGATGACGCGCACCGGCACGCGCGTGGCACGTTCGAGCTCCTGCCCGACTTCGAAGCCGGGCCAGCTGTCCTTGTCCAGATTGGGCGCGGTGTGCACGACGCCGTGGCTCACGACGCCCGGGAAGCCCACACTCACCCGGTCGAAGCGGGGCATGGTCGCAAGCATCTGGATGATGACGTCGAGCACGGGCCGTGGGCTAGCGGGTTGTGGGGTCAGCCAGCGCAACCGCTCATTGACGGGTTTTCCGTTGGGATCGAGCACGAGCATCTTGATGCCGGTGCCACCGATATCGATGCTCAGCGTAAACTTGCTCGGGGTTTCTCGATGTTCTTGGCCAAGGGGAAAGCGGAGCAGGGCGTGCTCGTGGCGGATGGCTCGGCCACGGGCCATGTGGTTTTTGAGGGATCGCGGGGACGGCATCGGGGTCGGAGGTTACCTTTTGCAGGTTTCGCGGCCACTGTGAAGAGTCACGCGCCGGGGGATGGCTGTTGCCCTCCCTGGCAAAGCCGAGGAAAATAGCGCTTCCTCATGTTCTCGGGGCGTCTCTGGGCGCATTTCGGCTGGTGTTTGGCGACAGGCATGCTGCTCGCTGCCCGGGGCGATGCGCCGCGCCCCGCGCCCAGAGGCCGTTCGCCGTTGGGCTCGGGGCTCGCTTCGGTGCGACGCGGTGACGAGGTGGCCCGCCCCCGCAGCGATGATTCCTGCGCTGCACGCTGGCGCGAACTCACGGAGGCCCCCGCGCTGCCCGGCGTCCCCGAACTCGAAGCGGTGAGGGCAGAGGTCGTGGGGCGTGCTCGCGCGGCCCCGGTGCTCTTTCTGGAGCCACCGCTGCCGGAGCTGCCGTCCGCGCGGGTGGCGCCATTGCGGGCCCGGCTTTTCTCGGAGGCTGCGCCCTGGGCGGCGTTCGCTCAGGTCTACGAGGAACTGCGGAGTCACCCTGAGGAGTTACGGGCCGCTCTGCTCAGCGACGCTTACCTCTACGCGACGACGCCCGCGCTCGCCGCTCTTCTCGCCAATGGCGTGCGGCTCGAGCATTTGTTCCGAGAACCTATGATCATCGTGGAACGCGGCGATCGGCGCCTGCGCGCGCGACGTTCGCAGGGGGCGTACGTCTGGCTCGATGGGCCGGAGCGCGGCGAGACCGCTCGGCTGTGGCTCTTCGACCGCGTTGCCGTGGGCCCGAACGCCGCATTCGGCCCAGCGCGACACGTCGCGCTCGGCGGCCTCTTGGAAGAGCTCGGCGCAAGCTCTCTAGAGGTCGTTCGGCTGACGCGCGGCGGCGTCTTGGCCAAGCTTCGCTATGGCGATGTCGAGGTGCCTGCCGTGCTCGTCATCGAGGGTGCGCGCCTCGCGCTCGAATGCCAGAGCGTTCCAGAAGCAACACTCGCGCGGATGCTGGGAGCGCGCGAAACGGCGCGGCGCGTGCAGCGCGTGCTCGGCGACCTGCGCGCCCAAATCGACGCGCAGGTCGCGCAGGCGCTGCCGTTCGACGAACCAAAAACCGAAGAGGGCCAGCAAGACGGCAAACTCCGCCCGGAATGGCGCACCGCGTACCTCAATGGCCAGAGTCACTACCCGTTCAACGGCGATCGTTCCCCGGTCTTCGACGCCCAGGGGCGACCTCGGCCGCCGAAAGTGTGCGTGGACTTCATCCTCGATACTTGGGAGCGGATGTCGGGCACGCGCTGGCTCTCTCGGGACGAGGGCAGGGGGCGGCGCCAGGGGCGGCTCGACTTTGGGGGGCTTGGCATCGAAAATCGCCGC
>JAEUAF010000777.1 GCA_019695485.1 Sorangium sp. | reverse complement strand
GGTCGCGCCCGCGCTCTGGACCGGGGAGGCTGCCGTCGGCGGGGGCGCCGCGCTATCCGCTTCTGCCGCGGGATGCAACGACGGGGCGGCCACGCGGTGCGGAGCGCGCACCAGATCGGCGAGCAGGCCCTCGGCTTGGCTCTGCCATTCGGCGACCAACCACTCGGCCTCCTCGTTCTCGTGCTTCAAGGCCAGCGCCAGCACGGCCCGCATGTGCTCCACACCTGCCGGCAACAGCTCGACGACGCGTCGGGCGCGGGCTACGCGCTCCTGGGCTTCGATGAGTTCGGCGTGCCCGCGCTCGGCGAGGCGTTCGACGAGGTCAGCACAGCTCGCCAGGGTGGTCGCGGAGACGAGCGAACTCGTCCCGTAGATGGCGTGCCCGCTATGTCGGATCGAGCGCAAGAGCGAGCTCGCCTTGGTCTCCCCCACGCTATTGGCTGCTGGGTGTGCGTCGAGAAAATCACTCGCGGCGCTCTCGATGCCAGCCAAGAAGGCCGTGACCTCTCTCGGCATCGTCTCCCGAACGTCATCGATGCTAAAGCTGGTCATCCGAGCGTTCTCCCTGCTTTCTCGTCAAAAGATGCGATCAGGCCACTCGGAAGCGCTTGATGGCGCCGCGCAGCTTGTTCGAGAGCTCGCTGAGCTGCATGACCGTGGCCACCGTGGCCTCGGCACCTTCTTGCGTAGAGCGCGCGATGGCCGAGATTTGATCCATCGTTTGCACGACGCTCGTCGTCTCTTTGGCCTGCGCCAGCGCGACGCGACTGATGTCGACGACGACAGACGCCGACTCTGCCGACACCTTTCGAATGCGAACCAGTGAGTCGCCGGCTTGTCCGACGAGCGCAGACTCCTGTTCCACGACGTGCGTCTGCTCTTCGATCGCGCCCACGGTTTCGTTGGTTTCGGTGTGAATGGCCTGGACCAGACGCCCGATTTCTTGCGTCGCCGTCGCCGTGCGTTCGGCGAGCTTTCTCACCTCTTCGGCGACCACGCTGAAGCCACGGCCATGTTCTCCGGCGCGCGCCGCTTCGATGGCGGCGTTCAGCGCCAGCATGTTGGTTCGCTCGCTGATGCTGTTGATGGTGCCGACGATGCTGGTAATCTCCATGCTGCGGTCGCCGAGGTTCTTCATCTTCTTGGCGCCGGCCTGCACGTTGGCGCGCAGGGTCCCCATGCCGGAGATCACGTTCTGCACGACGTTGGTGCCTTCGAGCGCGGACTCTTCGGTGCGCTTGGCGGCTTCCACGGCGCGCCCGGCGCCCTCGCTCACCTTCGAGATTTCGACGCTCATCCGTTGCACCAGGTCCTGAGCGGCTTGCACTCCGTGAGCCTGGTTGGTGGCGCCGCTCGCCATTTCGCGCGAAGCGCGCTCGATGGCTTGCACCGCGTTGCTGGTCTTGTCGACCTGCGTATACACGTCGGAGAGAATCTGCTGCTGGGCTTCCATCAGCGAATTGAAGGCGTCGGCCACGTTGCCGAGCGCGCCGGCCGTGATCGGCGCGCGCACGGTCAGGTTGCCGTCCGAGGCGTCAGACACGACCTGCAACATGTCCATGATGTTGCTCTGGAGCTCGTTGCTGTCCTTCTCGATCTTGTTCTTGAGCTCGCCCGTCTCCGCCAGAGCCTTGCGCGTGTCGCTCAGGGTACGAGCGACGATGCGGCTGATCACGATGCCGACGCCGAGTGCGAGCAGTGAGCCGATTGCCACCAACCACTTGGCGAAGCTAGAACGCTTGTTCAAGATGCCGGGCACCGTGGCCATATCCTCGGCGTGACCTTCGGCCAACTCGGTTGCGGCTTGCTCCAGCGCGCGAATGCCGTCCTTGAATGGCAGCATGCCGGCGTTGCCGGTGGCAGGGGTGCTGATTTCCCCGGTCTTGATGCGGGCGATCACGCTGTGAAAGCCGGCGTCGTAGGCTTGCAACTGCTCGCCCATGACCTGCACGGAGGCTTTGTCCTTCTCCGTCTCCACGACGCCCTTGAGTTCCGTGATGGCCGCGATGGCGCGGTCACGCACCTGGCTCCACTTCTTCTCGTAGTCGGTGACCTTGTCCGGACTGCTGACGTTCAAGAACACGTCTTTCTCGAAGCGTCGCAAGTCGCCGACGTTGCTTGCGACCTTCAGCGACTGCTCGGCGGCGCGCGCGTTGACCGTGAGCGCTTGCTGTGAATCGGCGGCGATGCGCGAGACAGACGTGTAGCCGACGATGCTGATGGCGAGGGTGAGCGAGAGCAGCGCTCCCAGCGCGAGAATCATGCGCTGACCGCTGTCGATTCGACTCAATAGGGACTTCAAACTGAACATGACGTGCTCCGATGCGTGAAAAGGGTCTGGATGGACAGGGGAGAGGGGCGCGCCTCAGCCATCTCCCGCCTTGAGATAACGCAGGGCCGCGAGGTGGCCGAGCAAGGCTTCTGGGTTCAACACGCTGACTACGGTCTGGACGCTGTCCGACGAAAGCTCCAAAAAGCCGAGGAAGTCAGCGTCTTCCTCGGCGTTCGCCGACGGTGTCAGTCGCCCGCGGCCTTCCGGCAATACGGCCTCCATGCGGTCTGCGATGAGGCCCACGACGAGGTCAGCTGCGCGCACGACGATGGCGGTCATCGTGCGCGAGGCCTTACGTTCAGGTACGGCGAGCTTGAGTACGGCCGCCAGCGACACGAGTGGCACGGGTTCTCCACGCAGGTTGAAGATCCCTCGCACCGCGGGTGGCGCGAGCGGGATCTGAATCCGCTCCTCGACCGTCACGACTTCTCCGACGAGCCGCGTGTCGAGCCCGAAGCAACGCTCGCCGATCCAGAAGCTGCACAGGCTCGACGCCGTCTCGCGCCGAGCGCTTGGCCCACTGCCGGTGTGCGAGCGTTGTGCACTCGCGCGCGAATCTGCGCGCGAGGAGAAGCCGCCGTTCGAGTCCTCGTTCATGCCCGCCTCCAGTTCCTCAGCGCGCGTAGCGACGAATCACGGACAGGATCGTGTCTGCGGTCCACGGCTTGGTGATGTGGTCGTCGGCGCCCTGCTTTTTGGCCCAAAACTTGTCGCTGTCGGTGCCCTTGGAGGTCACCAGAACGACCGGGATTTTCCCGAGATCGGCGTCCTGTTTGATGGTGCGACAGGTCTTGAAACCGTCGGTGCCCTGCATCACGACATCCATCAGAATCAGGCTGGGCCGTGCCTCGCGGGCACGTTGGATGGCTTCTTGCCCGTCAGCCGCGTAGACCGCTTTGTGGCCGGCCGAGGTCACGACTTTACCGAGCAGTTCGCGGTCGGTCTGCACGTCGTCTACGATCAAAATGGTGTCCATATGAATGTTCCTCCGTTCGGTTGTCAGTAAAGGACGAGAAGCTTGAGCCTCGCGCTATTGGAGCAGGCGCTCGATGTCCGAATAGGCGATTGGCTTGACCAGCGTGGTGTCGAAGCCTGCTGCCAAAAGCTCGGACGTGCGGTCTGCCATTTGTGGTTCGACGACCGCTACCAGCACGACGTCGGAAAACTCCGAGGCTGCACGCACGCGGCGCGCCGTGTCGAGCGATGAGCCCATACCCGCATTCAAGATGACGGCTCGTGGTTGTTCGCGACGCACCGCCGCCAGTACGTCTTTCTCCCCAGCAAGGTCGAGCAGGCGGACTGGCACCGCGCGGTTCTCGAGCAAGGACGCGAGCGGTGATTGAAAGCCCTCGACATCTGGTTCCAGGATCATCAGCGGTCGCGAGCGGCCGGTGTCGGCGGCGTGAACCACGCCTTCGGCACGCAAGAGCCCGATTTCGCGCAGTCGCCCCAAGGTTGCGAGCGCCTCTTCGTAGGGGAGGCCCGAGCGCCCTGCGATGCGGCCAGCCGATGAGGCCCCATCGACCAGCGCGAGGACGCGCCGTTCGCTCGCGGTAAGCTCGAAGGACTGCACGCGCGCGCTGAAGCCCGCTTCACGCACGAAGACCTGGTCGCTCGCCGGGAGCGCGTCCGTAGGGGTTTGTCGCAAGCGCACCAGCGCGAGCTGCTTTTCCGTGAGCGATTCCGGGCCGCGCCCCTCTTCCGCCCCGAACACCAGCGTGTTGCGCGCGAAGGAAACGTGGCGCCCGTGGGCTTCGACGTAGGTCGGCAGGACCGACAGATCTCGAAACGAGAAGCGGGCCTCCGTCGCGTCGACCACGTCCAAGAGCAGCTTGCGACCGAGCGCGCGCAGCACCTCTGTCAACTCGGCCAAGGGGAAGTGTCCGCTCGTCGCCAGCGTTACGAACACCGGAGTGCCGCTCGCGCGCTGCTCGGCCTCGGCCTGGCGCATGGCATCGCGCGAGACGGAACCGAGGCGGGCTGCCTGAGGCAGTACGCCGCGCAAGTACTTGGTAGGCTCGCGATTGGTGACCAGGATGACTTCGCCAGCGCGCAGGTAGAGCACCGTGGTTTCGCCATCGACGATCAGGCTGAGCTCTCCGGTGCGCGCGGAGGCTTCCAGAAAGGTGACGAGGCCCGCCACCGGCCAGCCTCGGACCGCGCCTTGAAAGGAGGCGTCCGTGGCCTCCGTCGGCGCCTGCGGGCGCACGGAGGGGCTGCGACTTTCGGACACATGCGGCGAGAGCGCGCCCAGAATGCGGCCCATCAGCTCGGGGTTCAGGAGCTTCCGCGCGAAGTATGGCGCGGCGGGTTGCGCGCCGAGCTCGGCCATCCACTTTGGGATCTGGGCGAGAGGCTCGCGCAACAGCGCGTAGATGGCTTTGGCGGCCGCTTCGCGCTGCTGAAACGTGGCCCCCTGCGCCGATTCGCCGCGCGCGGCTAGCGCCGCTTCGACGGCAGCACGGATTTCTTGGGGGTTCGATGGCTTACCGATGGCCGAGTGAAACGCCGCTTTGCCACGAAACAGCTCGGCGACTTGGGCGCCCTTCCCGCTCATCACCACGATCGGGATGCCGCGCGTTCGATCCTCCTTGGAGAGCAGATCGCAGACGTCCAAGCCGCGCATATCGGGCAGCACGAAGTCGAGCAGGATCACGTCGGGCGGGCTGCGACGCGCGGTCTCCAGCGCCTGGCCGCCGGAGGCAGCGTATTCGACCTGCCATCCGCTGCGCGCGAATGTCAGCTCGACGAGCTTGCGAACGGTGGGGCTATCGTCGACGACGAGCAAACGACCGGCGGACATCAGCGCACCTCCACGACGGCAACACGCCCATCCGCCTGGCCCTGAAACTGCTTTTGGACGGCGTCGAACACGGGTGGTCCGCCGCCAGCTGCGTGGGCGGAGAGGTCTTTCAACGCCGAGGGCGACAAGGCACGTCCTACGCGGCGTGTGACAGCCAGGGCAATGTCTCCGCTGGCTGCACGAACCTGAACCGGGCCTTTGCCGCCATGCGCGGCGGCGAGATCGCTCACCACCGGTAGTCGCTGCGAGGAAAGCAGCCACAGTGTGCCAGGGGCGTCAGGCCATTCGATTTGCCAGGCATCCGCGCGTGCCGAGAGGCGTAACAGGGCAGGGGCGGGGCGCGCGCCCGCGGGAGGCTCGCTCAATTCGAAGGCAACGCGGAGGCTCCCCTCCGCTTCGCTCACCAGCGGCGACGACCCAGCCGAAGCGTCGGCGGCGGCCCACCAGTGGGCGCAGGCTCGCTCTCGCCCCGCAGCCGCGCTGCCCGCCGGCTCGGCGAGCAGCACGCGCAGCCGCGCGCCCAGCACCTCCGGCTTCGCACTCGACGCGACAAGCGTGACGCGCCCCTCGCAGAGCGAGACGCTGGTACGAATCAGCGGCTCGTCACACAGCAGTAAGAGTGATGCCAGCGGCGCCGCGCGTTCGATGAATTCCAGGTACTCGGCGGGAATTCGACGCTCGCTCGCCGGAAGCCCGGCGATCACCAGGCGCGGTTCGGGGAAGTTTCGGGCGTCGTCCTGGACGGCGCTGCTCACGGCGCCGAGACTGCGGCAGGTGGCGTGCAGCCACTCGACCCGCTCAGCAGAAATGCCGGCGCTAAAAATGCTCACTCCGAGCCGAGACTCCGAAGGCGACGTCATGCGTCGAGCTCCACCCCTCGAGCGGACAGAAACGCGCGCGCGTCGAACTGAAATACTGTTTCGCCGGACGCCGTCGCGCCGGCGAGCAGCCACGGTTCGTCCGGCGGTGAGGAGGTCGCGACGAGCGCCACGTCCAGAAACGAGAATGCCTCGTCCACCTCCAAGACAAAACGCACGCTGCGGGCGGACGCGCGTAGCAACACACCTTTTACGGCCGAGATCGAGCGGTCATGGCCCTCCGAGGCAGCGAGCGTGAGCGAGACGAGGAGTTCATCTTCGTACACGCCCAGGCCTGAAATTCCAGGTCGCGCGAGCGGTAGTGGCGAACGCTGGTATTCGATGAGTTGGTCCACGTTTGAGAGGGGGACGACCACACGCCGCCCGAGAGTCCTGCATTCCAGTCCCCGGTTGCTTGAGTATCTCGGTGCCCACTGTTCCATCTTTTCCGCCTCGAAGTTTCTGCCGGAGGTCACAACGGTCACTCACTCCTCGGGAGTTAAGAGACCCCCCAAAATGTCACAAAGAAAGCCGGTTCGGCCTAGCGCCCTCCCATGCTGTGAGAGAAGAGTCGCGGTGCTTTGCTGCGTGCCGCGCCGTGCTGTGAGCGCGGGGCGCGGGGCGCGTAACATTCAGAGTGTCGCTCAAGTCGCTCGCTCTTGACCAGTAGCGTCGCGCAGTTCTGTGAGTCAGGGTGCGCATCGAATGGCGAGTCTCGCCTTGTCGACTTTCGTGCGCGCATCTCGACAGCTGTCGGTTTCCGGCGCGCGCTCGCGTCTCTACTTCTTTAGGCAGGCGCGAATGTGCCGAGGTTCGGCTGCGCTGTGGTGGTCGCACCTCGGGTGTTGGTTGGTACTCGTGCCATCGTGTTCAGCGCAGCAAACGATGACTCGAGTGTTCCGATGCTGAGGTGTGACAATGACTCGAGCCTTTCAACCGAACATCACTGTGCGGGTGCTCGAGGAACCCTGTCGTGTTGGTTCGAGATGGCCTATTGATGGCTTATTGGAAGTCGCCGCCTCCGTTGGCATGGCCAACCGCGGCGACAGGGCATCTAGTCGCGAGGGAATTTTCGTTTGAGAGTGCCCATCGGCGGAGTGGGGGAGTCGGGATGGGGGTCGGCGCGCACTAAACTCGCAATGGGTTTGGGGGCAGCATGGTGGCGGGCGCGCCGGGAGACAGAGCGCGACGTTGGGCAAAGGCAGCGGCACGCGTCGCGGGTCTGGCGCCGCGCAAGCCCGACGTTGGTTGGTGACGGCGGCTCGGTCGTCGGTGACGCCGCGCTCACCCTTCCAAGCGCGTGAGGGCGATCTGCGCGCTCGTTCGTAGCGTCGCGGCGAGATCCTTGGCGATCGCCGCCACGTCTGCCTGCAGGACCGCGAGCTTCTGATCAGCGCCGCGTTCGGGCTCCAACGCGTAGGCGGTGGCGTTTTCGTCCTCGCTGAATTCGCAGAGCGAAACTAGCCAAGGCGACTGTGTCTTGCCGGAACCCTTGAGTTTAGCCACGTGCTGGCAAAGTAGCTCGGCGTAGACCACTGCCGTGGCATAAAACCAAACCCGGGGCGCTTTGATGGTGCGTCCCGAGGTGTCGGCGTGGCCTTCGCAGGACCAGCAAGGCTGCACCAAGCGCAGTGCATTCAGTTCGAAAACCAGCGGCAAGATGCGGGGCTCGATCGGGTAGCGCTCCGGGTCTTGCGAGAGCGCCGCGGCCGCGTGCGGGCAGCTCGGACTACATCCACACGCACAGCTCGCTGAACGGCGCGCACATGCGCACGTTCTCTGACAGCCGTGACAAGGCCGCTCCGCTCGGTAGTCCGTGACCAGTGTTAGCCGCCGGAGGGCGTCTGAGCGCTGTTCGCGCAGCCCGCCGGAATGAAGAAACCCGGTGATCTTCAAGGGGGGAGACTCTAAGAAGTGCTGAACGGCTTGTCGCGCCAGACCTGTAGCGCGACGAGACGGGCTCGGCCGCTCGGGCTGTCGTAGCTTACGGGAGCGTGCGATCGGCCCAGCGGAGCGCCTCGAGCGTGCCGACTTCGCGCAGCCAATCTTGGCTGTGGGGTCCTGGACGCACACTCAGCGACACCAATGCGTTACGGCGAGCAAGCTCGCTGGCCAGACGCTGATTGGCGGCTCGGTACGGATCGAGGGTCGACGTTGCGACGTAGACGCTCGCACCCTGTGGGCTCATCCGTGCCACGAGTGAGTCGGCGAGCTTTTGGCTGAAAGCCCCCTGAAGCGTGCCGACGCCGCCAAAGCTCTCGCGCCGCCGCGAAAACACCTCCAGCGCGGCGTAGCCCCCCAGCGAGACCCCTGCGATGGCGCGCCCGCTCGAGCGGGTAGTCAGCTCGGGTAGCCGCGTGGCGAGGGCGGGCAGTAAGCGTTCCACCACGTAGTGCGCGTAGCGATCGAGAGCGTAGCTCCACGACGGGGTGGCGTACGGGTTGGGCAGGAACGGGCACACCACGCACAGTCCGCGAAAGGGCTCTGGTTTCAGCGAGGCATTCAGCTCGGCCAGCGTTTCCTCGGAGAGATAGCGCGCGTCTTCGTTCACCAGCGGCGCGCGGCTCAGCCGATTCCAGGCATGACCGAGCCCGTAGCGGTCGACCCAAGCGCGTAACCCGAGTCGCGGATCAGTCGTCTCGCCGAGGCCGTGCAGCAAAATCAACACCGACAAATCTGCCCGCCGCTCGCGCGGCAGCAACACGGTGGCGCGGGTAAGGCGCGCCGGTGCGTCGGGCACCTCGAGCTAAAACTCGCTGAACGCATCCGCCGGCTGCGCGCGCGCCCGGGCCGCGACGCCGAGGCTTGCCAAACCCAGCGAGAACGCGCGCCGCGTCGTACGGGGCGTCTCGATTGGCGGCGGCGACACGCGCACAGGCTAGCGCAGCGCTCGTGAGGTGCCCACCGACAATCGCTCTCGCGATTGTCCCGCTTCGCGCGCTCGCTACTCAGTGAAGCTCGATATGCCCGCTGCGCGACTCGTCGGGGTTCTGACCGCGACGAGCTTTGGGCTCGAGACTGTCGAGGAAGCGCGTGCAGTCCTCTGCCGGCAGTGGGCGACAAAAGTAGTAGCCCTGCGCAACGGCGCAGCCGCTTGCTCTGAGAAAGTCCGCCTGCTCTGCGCGCTCGACGCCTTCCGCAACCGCGGAGAGCCCGAGCTCGGCGGCCATCGCCAGAATGGTTCGACAGATGGTGGCGTCGTTGGCGTTCGTCGGCAGATTCTGCGTAAACGCGCGGTCGATTTTCAGGCAGCCGACCGGCAGCCGTCGCAGGTAGCCGAACGATGAGTAGCCGGTCCCGAAGTCGTCGATGGCTAGCTGGATGCCGTGGGTTCGCAGTTGCTCCAGATTTTCGAGCACGCTCGGGCGCGTTTCGAGCACGCTCGTCTCGACGATTTCGAGACCGACGGAGGATGGTTTTAGCTCGAGGCGCTGCAGGCGCTCGATGATCTTGCTAGCGAGCCGCGGGTCGTTCAGGAGCTGGGGCGGAATGTTGACGCTGACGCGCAGCGGACTTGGGTACTGAGCTTGCCACTTGCGTGCCTGCGTGAAGGCCGTCTCTAGCACCCACTCACTGAGCGGACCGATGAGTCCGCAGGCCTCCGCCACGCCGATGAACTCGGACGGCGGGAGCAAGCCGCGCTCCGGATCTTGCCAGCGCACGAGCGCCTCGACCCCGACTGCGAGGCCGCTCTCCAGCGATACCAGCGGTTGATAGTAGAGCACGAGTTCGTCGTTGCTGAGCGCGCGGCGCAGGCCAGCTTCGATGCGTAGGCGATCGACGGCCTCGTGGCGCATGCCGTCTTCGAACAGCTGCGTGCGGGCGCGCCCTTCGGTCTTGGCGCGATACATGGCCGTGTCGGCGTCGCGCAACACGTCCTCGGCGCGTGCCGCTTCGGAGTAGAGGCGTACGCCGATGCTAGCGGCCACGCTGAGCTGGCGCTCGCCCAGCAAGAACGGCGCATTCAGCTTGGCTTGGATGCGATCGGCGATCAGCGTCGCGTACGCGGCGTCCGGTAACTCGGGCAAAATCACCGCGAATTCGTCGCCGCCGAGCCGCGCCGCGGTGTCTGTTTCTCGGAGTGAGCTCTTGATGCGCTGCGCCGCTTCGGCGAGCACTTGGTCGCCTGCGCCGTGCCCAATGCTGTCGTTGATGGTCTTGAAATGGTCGATGTCGAGGAACAACACCGCCAACTGCGGCGGATCGCCCGGGCGTGCGCGCAGCAAGGCTTGCTCCAAGCGATCGCCGAACAGCAGTCGATTCGGTAAGCCGGTCAGCGCGTCGTGCGTGGCTTTGCGGCGGAGTTCCGCTTCGCCGAGTTTGCGCGCCGTGATGTCGGTCTGGGAGCCCGCGGCGCGCACCGCCTTGCCGTCGTCGTCGAAGACCATGATGCCGCGGCAGAGCATCCACAGCTCGGCTCCCGAGCGATCCAGCATCCGATATTCGTGGCGAATCTGGCCCGGGTGATTGGGGCGGGGCTCGATGGCGTGGCGAAACCCAGCCAGGTCGTCGGGGTGAACACGCGAGAGCCAGGTGGCCAAGCTAGACATGAGCTCGTGATCTTCGTAGCCCAGCATCGCTTTCCAGCGTGGCGATAGGTAGAAATGACTGGCCATCAGGTCCCAATCCCAAAGGCCGTCTTGCGCACCCTGCACAGCGAGCGCATAGCGCTCCTCGCTGCGCCGCGTCGCCAGATTGGCGAACTCGAGCTGCGCCGTGCGCTCACGCACTCGCTGGTCGAGCTCTGCCACCAAGCTCTGTACTCGCTCTTCAGCGCTCTTGCGCTCCGCGACCTCGCGACGCAGCTCTTCGGTGCGTTCGGCGACCTTCGAGCGTAGCACGCGCTCGTTTTTGCGAAGGTAGAAGACGCGGATCCGATAAAGTCCGTAGGCGGCCAGCAGCCCAGAAAAGCCGAGTAGAATGCGTGCAGGTAACGTCTCGTACCAACGCGGCAACACGGCGACCTGCACCGAGGCGCCGGCCGCGCTCCACTCGCCGGACGGGCGGCGCACGGCGACGCTGAAGCGATACTTGCCCGCCGGCACATTCGTGTAGTGCGCCGTCCGCGCGGAGCGCGCCTCGACCCAGTCCGGATCATAGCCCGCCAGCCGATAGCGAAACTCGAGAGCGTCAGGGGCGTCGAGATCCGGGCTCGTGTAGCGAAAATCTAGCCGTTCGCGGCCGTCCGAGATGGTGGCGCCATTCGACCAAGCGATCGCACTGCCCGCCGCCGACACTTTGACGATCTCGGGATTGGGCGGCGCGCGCTTGGTCAGGATGCCGCGCGGATTGACGAACGAAAGGCCGCGCGCCGTCGCGTAGTAGATGCGCCCGTCCCCGCCGACGGCCTGGCCCGAGCAGCGCCACGACACTTCCACGCTCGCAAGTCCGTCGCGCGTGGTGAACACGTCCGGGTTCAGGGTTCTATCCGCGTGCTCGGCCGCGCGATTGAGATCGTTCAGCGCGATGCGATAAATGCCGTCGTCTGCGGTGGCCCACAGCGACCCGAGTCCGTCCAGCTGCAGGTGAACCGGCGAGCGTCGCGGCAGGTTTGCGGTCTTGGCGAGGTTCGAGACTTGATCGCCGCGGATGCGCGCCAGGCCGGCGCGCGTTGCGACCCAGAGCGTACCATCGGCGTCTTCCGCGATGCCGTAGACGACGTCGCTCGGCAGGCCGTCCTTGACCTTGAATACGCGCGTCTCTTGGGGCGTCGTTCGTACGAGCCCGTCGCCGCCCGTGCTGATCCAGAGCTTCCCGGCGTGATCGCGGAACAGCCGCTGTACGTGGCGCAGGGCGGCCGGTACGGGCATGCCGGTGAAGGTTCCGTCTCGAAACCGAAACAACGCACTGGCTCCGTCAGCGTCGGTTTGAACGAGCAGCAGACCGTCGCCGTCTTCCGTTACGACGTCGATGCCCCCGCCGTCCAGGTGGTAGTTCGTCAGTTTGCCGTCGCTGAGACGCGAAAGCTCCTCACCGCCAATCCAGAGGCTGCCGTCGCGCGTCTCGCAGAGGCCGAGCATCCCGTCGCCCGAGACCGTACCTGACGCTGCTACGCTCGTGAGCCGAGCCTTGTCGTAGGCCCAAACGGCGCCGCTGCCGTCGAGTAGGTACACCCCGCCCGCGCGCCGCGATTGCAGGTTGAGGATTTGCGGATTGCTGAGCCCCTCGCGCTCTGCGACGGTCACGAACGCGCCATCGCGATAGCGCTCGAGCCCCTCCGCGGTGCCGACCCAGAGCGCCCCCGAATGGTCCGTAGCGAGCGCGAATACGCCACCGTTGAACTCGCCGGGCGCGCGTTCGACTCCGTTCGCGGTTTTGCGGAACAGCGCCTGCCGCGTGCCAATCCACAGCACTTGGTGGTTGTCTTCCAAGAGTGCGGTCACGTCTTGGGCGCCGAGCGCGCGCTCGAATTCGAAGGCCGAACCGGGACGTCCGTCGGAGTGCGCCAAACCTTGGCGCGTTCCAACCCACAAGGATTGTGAACTATCGAACGCGAGCACGTTGGCCACGTTCGAAGGCAGCCCGTCGCGGGTCGAGGCGCGGGTGGCTGAATCGCCGAGGGCGGCGACGCCCTGGTCGGTTGCGGCCCACAACACCCCGCGGCGATCCGTCACCAAGTCGTTCACTTTGCGGGGCAAGGTCGCGTCGGCGGCGTAGGCGCGATGCAGCGTGAATCGCTGATGGTCGAGCACCCACACGCCGGCGCCAGCGGTACCCACCCAGAGCAGTCCCGAAGATTCGGCGGCGAGCGCGGAGACGAACGGATGTGAGAGCCCCTCGGCCTCGGCGAAGAAGCCGAACTTGCCGTTTGCGTAGCGGGCCACGCCGCCGACCAGCGCAGCCCACAGCGTGCCGTCCGGCATCTCCAAAAGGTCGCGCCCGAAGCTGTTCTGTTTGAGGCCCGCCGCCTCGTCGAAGCGCGTGAAGTGCTGACCGTCGTAGCGCACCAAGCAACACTGCGTGCCAAGCCACAGATAGCCGTCGCGACTCTCGTGGATTGCAAGCACGGAGCCCTCGGGCAAGCCGTCGCGAGGGGTCCACTGATCGTGGGCATATTGCGCGAGCGCGCGATCGGGGGCGAGGGCAGCGGCCGGCTTCGCCACCACGGCCCAGGCGATGGCGCTGGCCATGCACGAGCGTCGCAGCAGCATGCGGGCCATCCCGTGATTAAAGCACGGAGGCTCGGGGCCTGCTTAGGCCTCCGCGAGGCTCTGATGTAGGGAATTTTTGTCGGCCCAGGTGCTTTCGCGCACGCCGCTGGGAGGCCGTGAGGCGTTTGGGCGCACGCAATGGCTGGCGCGAAGGGGCCCGCCGAACGTACGCTAGGCGCGCCCATGCCCGCAGCGCGGCCTCATGAATCGCCCATCTTGGCCCCAACCTCGGATCCGCGCGTATTTGCCGCGGAAGACGGCAGCCTACATCGGGTGCCAGACGGTTGGGCGCACCTTCCGCCCGGCGACGCTGGACTCACGCGGCGCGTGAAAGCGTCCGGCCCGAGCTTCACGATCGTCGAGGAGGGAGGGAGAAAGACTTTCTCTCGCGGCATTTGGGCGGCGGCTGACGTGATTGAAGCCGCGCGCGCGGAGCTCGCGGTCGAGCGCGCATCGCCTCAATATCAAAAGCGGCGCGCCGCATCGGTCGAACGCCGAGAGCGCGCTCAGTCGGCCTACGCCGTCGAATTCGAGCTCGAGGTGCGTGCCTTCCTGCGCTTCGACCCGAGCTACGCCGACCTCGAGGCCAGACTTGCGCGCGCCGTCGCCGCGCACGCGACGCCGGTCGGCAGTGGGACCGTGGCTCGCACCGAGCGTATCTCTATCGACCGCCGCGCCGAAGCAGCCGTGCTGGCTTGGATGCGCCACCAAACCACTGCCTACGAGCGGCTCTCAATTCCCCGCGTGCGCGGGGCGCGTCGTCAGGTGCGCCGCGACTTGGCGCAGGTATCGCGCTCCCTGCTGGATTTGCATCGGCGTGAAAATGCACACACCCCGGCCGCTTGTCCTTTGTGCACCGCGCTGCTTCGCGACGAGGCTGCCGAAAGCGGGGGAGCGCGCGCGCCGGGTCGGCGTTAGGGCCAAGAACGTGCCCGAGCGCTCGGCCGCCGGCCTTCAGGTGTTGCTCGCGTTGCTGCTGCTGCTGCTCGGCAACGGCTGCATCTACGCGCGCATCGTGTACTTCAACACCCCGACGCTCGCCGCGCCAAAGATCTTCGACAGTCGCGCGATTCACACGGCTCAGCGCCCGACCACGCTGCAGCAGCGCGCTACGGAGCAGCCTTTTCGGACTCGGAGTTCGCGACACACGAGCTATGCCTCGCTGGCCGCGCTTCTCGAGAGTAATCAGACGCGCGCGTTCATCGCCGTCAAGGACGATATGCTGGTCTACGAGCGCTATTTCGGTGGCGTGTCGCGCGAAACGCTGCTTCCCGCGTTCTCCATTACCAAGACCTACGCCGCCGCCTTGGTCGGCCGCGCCCTGGATCAGGGACTACTCGGCTCGCTCGGCGACCCAGTCGTGAAATACGTCCCGGAGCTCCGGAAGAATCCAGGCTACGAACAAGTGACCCTGGAGCAGCTCTTGCGCATGATCTCGGGCATCGACTTCGACGAGGAGTCGACCGCCGGGGCCGCGCTCTATTACTGCACTGACCTCCACGAACGCTCCGAATCGTACGCGATTCGCTGGCCGCCCGGACAACACTACCTCTACGGGAGCGTCAATGTTCAGCTGTTGTGGGAGGCGCTGCATAGGCGTCTCGGCGCGCGCAGCGTGTCTGACTACTTCGCAGAGGAGGTGTGGGCCCCGCTCGGCGCGGAGCGCGACGCCTCCTGGTCTCTCGACAGCAGCGCCAACGGGGTCGAGAAATTCTTCGGCGGGTTCAACGCAACGGCGCGAGACCACGCGTTGCTCGGCCTGCTCTACTTGCATCGAGGCACGCTGAACGGTCACGAGATCCTCAACAAGGCGTGGGTCGAGCGCTCGCTGTCGCCGGACCCAGTCGCTGGTAGGGTTCGAACCGCGGATGGTCTGGTGAGCCGCGGGCACTACCAATGGTTTCTCACTCTCGATGGCCGCGCCTATTTCGCCAAGGGCTATCACGGTCAGTACATCTTCGTAGTCCCCGAGCAAAATGCGGTCTTCGTCCGCTTCGGCGAGGGCTATGGCGACGTCGATTGGCCGGCGCTGTTCCTGGCGCTGTCCGACGAGCTCTGAACCCGCCCATGGGCCCAAGCGTGGCGCGCTAACGTACTTGCACCCGTCCGATGCCCACACCACGCTCTGGCCGCCCCCCTTGCCGAGTGCCCTGTGAGCGTAGAGCCTGAGTGAAGAAGGTGTTTTTAGCCATTCGACGTCACCTTGTCGAGCAGCGCGAAACCTGGCTGCTCGCTGTGCTTGCGAGTGCGTGTTGCGCGGCGACGGTGTGGCTGTTTGCGCCCGGTTATATGTCGCTCGACTCGGTGCTCCAGCTCGAGCAGGCGCGCTCGCTCGTGCTCACTGACCATCACCCCGTATCGATGGCGTTGCTGTGGCACTGCCTCGACAACATCGCAGACGGGCCGCTCGGCATGCTCGTGCTGTCGAATGTGCTCAGCTGGTTTGGGCTTGCGGCGTTTTTCCGGAGCCGGCGTTGGCCGCTCCTGCTTCGAGCGCTGGGTCTTCCGCTGTTGGGATTTTACCCGCCAGTCTTTTGCATTGCAGGGGCGATTTGGAAGGACGCGCTGATGCAAGGGGCGTTGCTCGCCGCGCTCGGCTGCCTGTTGAGCTACGCGCGCTGGCAGCGCGGCTGGGTTCTGGGGGCCGGGTTGCTGCTTGCCGCCGTGGCGTTGACGATGAGGCACAATGCGCTCGCTGCCGTGTGCCCGATCCTGGTCCTGCCACTGTTTGGTCTGCGCGCCTTGCAGCGCTTCCGCGTGGGTTTGCGCGCCGTGCTGGCGGCGCTCTTGTCGTTGGTCGGGAGCGTCACTGCGCTCGTCGTGCTGTTGGGCCTGCTGTCGCGCTTCGCCTCGCCGGCTCACTTCTGGCAGATGATCGCTACCTTCGATCTGGCTGGGATCTCCGTGCGCAGCGGCCAGCTGGCTGTGGAGCCGGGAAACAAAGCTCTGAGCCCCGGCGTTGGCTTGCGCGAGATTCGGCACAACTATCGAGCTTCGAACCACATGTCGCTCTATCAGTGTACGCCGCGACGCACGCAGCCGCCGTGCGTGCCGACGTTCCGCCGCGTCTCGGAAAAGGAGGACTTGGACGTGCTCGCGGCCAATTGGGAGCGCGCGGTGCGCGCGCACCCCCGTGCCTATCTGGCTCATCGCTACGCGGTTTATGAGCTGGTCGCAGGGCTCACGAAGCGGCCTGCCAAGCTTCTATTCCTAGATCCGGGCGGACTCGCGCACCGCTATCCGCTGCCAGCGCGCGCCAAGCGGACCTTGTCCTGGTTCGGTTCGCTGACGCGCACGCTGTACTTCAGCGTCTGGATCTACGTGGCGCTGGCGTTCGCGAGCCTGCTCGCCTCCGTGGGATTTCTTTGGAAAACGGGATCCATCCTGCCGATGGCGCTTTCGCTTTCGAGCATCGGTTACTCCCTTTCGCTCTTCTTTGGGACCGGTGCGCAAGACTACCGTTACTCGGTCTGGACTGTGCTGAGCGCGCTGCTCGCGCTGCTCGCCCTGGCCGAGCCTTGGCGGCCCTCGTCGCGTCCCGCGACTCCGGTGAACGCCCTCCCAACACAGATATCGTAGCAGGATCATTTCGAGTTTCAACGCCTTGACGATGGCCACGATGCCTCGCAGATTGCGCCTCCGAATCGGACCGACAGGGAGGCTCCAATGGGCGTTTCGCGGAGTGATTTGCGCGCGCTATCCAAGGCCGAAAGCGCGCTGGTGTTGGACGAGGAAGAGCTGCTCGCGCGAGTGCGTGAAGCCCTGACGCGAGCGCGCGCACGCGAGCTTTCTCGCGACGCGCTGCAACGAGCCCGCGCGCACGAGCTCGAGACCTTGCGCGAGCTCCGGCAGCAAGCCGCCCAGGCATCGGAGGACGACGCGCCGACCCTGATGCACGAGCTCGCGCTGCGTCAGCGGCTGTTCGAGCGCGAGCAGCACGCGACATTGCCGCGCGATGCGCTGCCGTACCTAGCGCATCTTCGCGTGACTGAGGGCGGGAAGACCAAAGACTACTGTCTTGGACAGCAGAGCCTGCTCGACAGCGACGCGGGCGTTCGCGTCGTCGATTGGCGGGTGGCGCCGATCGCTCAAGTCTTCTACCGCTATGCGGAGGGTGACGAGTACGAGGAGGAATTCCCGGGGCGGCTCGCCGAAGGGCGCGTCGACGCGCGCCGGATCGTGGTGTTTACGGCCGGCGTCTTGAGTCAAATCATCACAAGCTCGGTTTCATTGCGGCGGGGTGACGACGGCAATTGGGTCGCGGAGTCACGCGAGGGCCTTGCGCTGACGAGCGGGGGAGCGGGACACGCGGCGCGGCCTGGCGCTCTCGGCATAGGACTCCGCGGGTCAGCCGAGCCCGCCGACATCACCGCGTTCTTGGACCGAACTCAATACGAGGCCGTCGTCGCCGCGGCCCACGAACCCTTGCTCGTGCTCGGCAGCGCTGGCAGCGGCAAAACCACGGTCGCTCTGCATCGCCTCGCACACATCGTGGCGCGCGAAGGGCTGGCGTTGGAGCGCGTGTCGGTGGTCGTGCCGGAAGAAGGGCTGTCGCGCCTGACACGGCGGCTGCTCGAGCCGCTCGGCGTGGCGAAGGCTCAGGTGGAGCGCCTCGATGTCTGGGCGCTCAGGCTCGCCGAGCGCGTCTTCGCCGAGCGGATGCCACCGCTCTGCGAGGATGCGCCCGGCGTCGTCAGTAGCTTGAAGCGTCATCCTGCGCTGTACCGAGCGCTCGAGCAGCGCTTTGCGCATTTGAAGCCGACTGCGCTGCGCTTCAAACGCCTGCGTTGGCAGCTTGCGGAGGCCTTCACCGATCGCGACTTCCTGCGCGCGGTGGTGAACGCCGCGCCTCACGAGCTGCGCCAGAGCGCGGTCGAAGAGACCGTGCGGCACTGCATGCTACAGCTCGCAGATCCCATCAAGGCCGAGCTCGACTCGATCGTCGATCCGGAGCGCAAGCGTGCGCTCGACGGTCGCGATATCGCCGCGGGCACCCCCCAGGAATTGGCGGGCAGCATCGACCCGGAAGACCTGCCGATTTTGCTCTGCGTCTGCGCCTGGCACGGCAAGATATCGCTTTCCCCGCTCTCGCACTTGGTGCTCGACGAAGCGGAGGACTTTTCGTTCTTCGAGCTACGCGTGCTGCGCGATCTGTTGGCCGAGCCGCGCAGTGTCACCCTGGCGGGTGACGAGTCCCAGCGCACGCACTCGAGTTTTGCCGGCTGGCCCGCGGCGCAGGCGGTGCTCGGCGTGCAAGATGCGAGGGTGTGTCGGTTGGCGGTGTCCTACCGCTGCCCCGAGCCGGTGGCCGAGCTCGCGCATCGGGTCATCGCCCCGCTTTCGGAGCACGCCGCGCCGCGCGCCGCGCGCTCGGGAGTTTTGGTCGGGCACTTCCACTTCCCAGAACCGGATCAGGCGGAGCTTTTCGTCGCCAACGCGCTGCGCGAGCTCCTGGAGCGAGAACCCGCGGCCTCTGCCGCGATCATCGCGCAGGAACCCGAGCGGGCGACCCGGTTGTTCGAGCTCCTGCGCGACGCTCCGCGCGCTCGCCTGGTGCTCGATGGGGAGTTTTCGTTCGAAGCAGGTCTCGATGTCACGGACGTCGACAACGCCAAAGGGCTCGAGTTCGACTATGTGATTGTGCCCGACGCCGACGCTGCGAGCTACCCTGACACGCCCGAGGCCAGGCACCGCTTGCACGTCGCGATTACGCGCGCCGCGCACCAACTCTGGCTAGTGTCGGGTGGCCAACGTTCAGCGCTCGTGGCGAGCGAGCCGCTCACCGCTACTTCGGCATCAAGACCGGGACACCGTGATCATTCGTGATCTCGAGCTTGTCGCCGTCTTTACAGAAGCCGCCGATGGTCTTGCCTTCCTTGCTCTTGCCCACGATCTTGCCGGGGGCGATCGAGGTCTGAGAGTGCGAGCCGACCGATTGGTTCGATGTGTTGCCCGAGGTGACGCTGAAAGACCAGTCCGTGTCGTTGTGAATGCTGCAGCCGGCAAACGCGCTCGTGCTGCGCAGCAGTGCTGAGAGGACACAGGCTGAACCGAGCAGTGTGGATAGTTTCACGCGGAAGCTCCGGATCGCGAAGCGGGGCGGCGTCCGCCCCGAACCCCTGACGCTAGCTGATTTGGCGGCGGGCCGCACTCGGTCTTGCTCTTGTCGGGGGACCGCGCTACTCGGGGCCGCATGGCGGACGACGCTACGACCGGGGGCGCCGCCCCGGCGTCCAGCGAGCAGGCCCAACTGACTGAGGAAAAGCCGCCCGTCCCCGAGCCTGCATCCGAACGCCGCCCTCCGGCTGCGATAGCCGTTCGTGGCACGTGGCCTTCGCGTCGCGCGCTCGTGCTGTTCGTGGCCTTTGCTGCGCCGTGCGCGGTCATTGGGCTCGACGTTTTCTTCATGCTGCGCGTGGCCCCCAAGAACGGCGCGCCGACTCCAAGCGGCGCCCCAACCGGGCCGCAAGGGACCTTCCAGGTTCCCTCGCTCAGCGCGGCGGTGCCGAAGAGCTTCGAGTCCGAGCAGCCGGAGGCGCCCGCGTCGGCGCCGGGCAGCGCGCCCGGCGAGTCGGCTCAAGCCGCGGAAAGCGGCTTCGATGAGGAAGGCGCAGACGAGCCGAGCCCGTCCAAACCCAAGGAGCCGAAGCACTTTGGGAGCGTGCGCGAAGCCGCCGCACGCAGCTGCTCGACGGCGAGCGTCGAGGGCTTGAGCCGTCAAATCATCGAGCAGTCGCGCTGTATCAACCCGAATGCCGTCGTCCCGCTGCCCACGCGTCCGAATCTGGTGGTGGGTGCGCACGTGTTCCCCTATCTGGAAGCGTCGGCGCGCGACCACTTGTTGAAGGTGCTCGACGCGCGCCGAGATGGCACGATGACCATCAACAGCGCGCTGCGCACCGTCGCGCAACAGTACCTCGTGTGGCGCTGGTCTGCCGGCAAGCGCTGCGGTGTGCAGCTTGCAACTCCCCCGGGTGACAGCAACCACGAAATGGGGTTGGCACTCGACATTGCGGAGCAAGCTGCCTGGCGATCCACGCTCGAAGCCCACGATTTTCACTGGCTCGGTGCCAGCGACCGCGTGCATTTCGACTTCAAAGGACGAGCCCCGACCTCGCAAAAGAGCACGGACGTGCTCGCCTTCCAACAACTTTGGAATCATAACCACCCCAAAGATCCGATCGAAGAGACCGGGCGCTACAACGCCGCGACCGAGCAACGTCTCAAAGAAGCGCCCGCCGACGGCTTCGCGATCGGGCCGCGCTGCAGCAAGCGGCGAGGCTGAGTAGCTGGCGCACGTTCGACTAGTGCTAAGTGCTAGGGTGCCAGCAGTCGATCGGCAAAGCGATCGGCGAGTGCGGCGATAGTAAGGGACGGATTCGGGCCGACCGGGCCGGGCATGACGGAGCCGTCTGCGACGTAGAGCCCTTTGTGTCCGTGCACTTCGCCGTAAGCGTTCACCACACCCGCACTGGGATTGTCGCTCATCGCGCAGCCGCCCAGCGGATGCACGGTGATCACACGCCGAAGTAATAGCGTGGCTGCGTCCTTGAAGTCGGCGCCCATGCCGTCAGCCACTGCGCGCATCGTGTCGCGCATGCGCTGGAAGAAATCATCCTGCAGATCCAGGCTCCAATCGAGGGTTAGGTATTTGCCGTCGCCGTCCAACGCCATGCGACCGTCGGGTCGATCACGGCCCATACCGAGCATGGGCACCGAGTTCGCGGACGGCGCGCAGTCGCCGAAGAGCTCGGAGAGCTCCGCTGACAAGTCGGAGTCTTTGTTCAATCCGAAGCGATGCGCGAGCCACTCCCAGGCGAACTTCAGCACGCGCGACAGACTTGCGGGCGCCTCCGCCAGTTGAACCATCCAGTTTACGAACTCCGGGTAGGCGGCATCCTGAATGTAGAAGCCGCGCCCGGATTCGCCGTCGAGCGCGTCAGCGACGCGGATCGCGCTGGTGATGACCGGGCCGTGGCTGGCATCGAGAATGCGCGGCACGCTCATCCCGCGCTCTTCTTGCATGCTGCGCCAGGCGAGCGTGAGCAAGTCGCCATTGCCGGAGAAGCGCCGGCCGAGCGCGTCCTGGTTCATGCCGGGCAACGAGTGCTTGTTCTTCAACAAGAGATAGGTGCTGCCGAGCGCGCCCGCCGAAAGAATGAGCTGCGTCGCGGTCACTCGTTGCAAGGGGAGCGACTGCGTCTCGGTGGGGCGGCCCTCCGCCTCGGGTTGGTGAACTACGTAGCTTACCTCATAGCCGCGAGTGTGTGGGGCCAGCGAGCGAACCTCGGAGCGCACGCGGATCTCGGCGCCGAGGCGCTTCGCCTCACTCAGATAGTTGTAGTCGAGGGAATTCTTGGAGCCCGTGTTGCAGCCGATGTCGCATTCTCCGCAGAGTGTGCAGGTGAGCCGCGTCCTCCCATGCAAGTTTGGATACTGTTCTCGGATTGGCTCACCGGGACGCGGCGCTTCTCCCGGATTCGAGAACGCGACGGCGAGCGGTGGCAGGAACCAGTGCAGGCCTTTGACGGCCGCTGCGTGTTTGAATGCGAGCGTCTTGGCGGTCGAGCTGTACGGGGCGTGCTCGAGCGGGAATGGATTCGCCCCGAGCATCTTTTCCGCGCGGTCGTAGTGCGGCTCGAGATCCGTGCGTGTTACCGGCCAGTTCTCGTAGCCGCCGCGCGCGAGATCTTCCTTCACGAACCAGTGCTCGTCTTTGCGCAGCAGTACGTTCGCATAGATGAGCGAGCCCCCGCCGAGCCCCGATGAAACGATGGCGCCGATATTCTTGAAGGACCAGACATCGAACATGCCCTGCAGTCCCTGGGAGGGATCCCAGAAGTTTGTCTTCATGCGCAGGGGGCTGCGTGGGAAGCCGTGCGGCGGATAGCTTTTGCCGCGCTCGAGCACGCAGACTCGCTTGCCAGCCTCCGCCAGGCGGTAAGCCATGACGGCCCCGCCGAAGCCAGTGCCCACGATGATCGCGTCGAAGTGCTCCCCAGTGGCCATGGATCGTCTCTCCCCGCTGCGCGCGGCCGAGCCTCCGCCGCGGTTCCTCGGAAACCGATCATGCTAGTCGAGCCTCCGCCCGGCGTGGGTGGTCGATTCCTCAC
>JAEUAF010000775.1 GCA_019695485.1 Sorangium sp. | reverse complement strand
AAATGCCAGCGCGGCCGCCGGATCCGCTTGCGGACAGCTTGGTGCGCTTGAAGCAAAGAGTTGCGGCGCCTCGGCAGGGGGCGGCGCGATCGCCGCCTCGTCGTCCATCAGCAGGAGATAGGCGGCGAACGCGAACATCGCGACTAGTCCAAGCTGAACAGCGGGGTTCGCCTCCTTCTTGCGCTTACCGCCGACCTCCGCGCCCTCGACCAAGTCGGGCACGAAGGTCACGAATAGCCGAATCCGCCCGATCCCGAGGACGGCGTCGGTCGAAAGCGGGCCCGCCGTGAGCGGCATGCCGTTGATGGTGGCGGGCGGCTCATCGGCCTTGGCCTCGGCTCGTAGCGTGCCGCCGAACGCTTCGACCAACACGTGCTCGTAAGCCGCTTGATCCATCGGCAGGCGCACGTCGCAGAACGCCGCGCTGCCGATCAGCGCGCGCTCACCCTCGACCACGATCGCCTCGCGCTGGCCGTTCGGATGTCGAATATCGAATTGGATGATGCCCACGTGCTACCCACCAGCTTGAAGTTTCATGATGATCGGCGCCACGATCAGCATGAGGATACACATGAACACCAGCACCAGCGGCCCGATCATCGCGACGCCCGCCTTCGAGGCCGCCTCTTCGGCGCGCACCGTGCGCTTGCGCCGCGAGACCTCGGCCTGAATCTTCAGCACTTCGACCACGGGATTGCCGCGCATTTCTGCTTGCACCACGGCACCCACGAACTCCACGACCGAGTCGACCGGCACGCGCGCCGCAAACTCCTCGAGCGCCTGACTGCGCGTGCGCCCGAGCTGCAAGCTCTGCAAAATGAGCGTGAACTCCTCGACCACGGGGTCTTCGGGGCTGCCTGACTTCTCGACGACTTGGCGCACCGAGCCGGGGAAATCGAGCCCCGCGCCCATCGCCAGCGCCAGCAGATCGATCGCAGCGGGCAACCTGCGGTCGACTCCTTTCATGCGTTCGGCGGCGGCCTCGGAAATGCGCATGAATGGCAGCGCGCCACCGATGAACATCGAACCCACCGCCATGATGTTCCCCATCCCACTCATCGCGCCCGCGAAGATCCCGACGCCGAGCACGGCCACGGCCGTGACGATGCTAAGACCGATCGTCTCTTCGGGCAGCAGGCCCAGAAAATCACCCGCCAGCGCGATCTTCTGATTGAGGTCGCGGCGCCACTCATCGGAAACGAGCCCCGTGAAGCGCGCGCCGAGCCAACGCACGATGGGCTCGATCGTCGTCCATAGCGGCACTGTTTCGAGCGCGCGCTGGCGCTTCAGGCCTCGCAAACCGAGGCGCTTTCCAAGGCCGGCAGGGGCGGAGGCAGCCACCGCCACGATGGTGAACAACGAAAGCGCGGTCATGGCCCAGGCCAGAAGCCGCAGCATGCCGATGTGCAAGTTCATATGTCCACCTTCAAGATCTTGCGCGCCGCCAGCAACGAAGCGAGCCATAGGCCCAATGCCAAGATGATCAGCAAGGTACCCATGAAGGTGGTCTGCAGTGGGTCGAAATACCCGGGATCGATCATGGTGAAGGCGAAGCAAATCACGAACGGAAACACCGCCAACACCCACAGCTGAGCGCGAGCCTCCGACGTCTTCGTCTTCACGACGCCCGCGAGGCGATTCATCTCTCGGATCGTGGCCGCGGTGTTCTCGAGCACTTGCGGCAGGTTGCCACCGACCTGAAGGCCAATCAGCAACGCGGACAGCGCGTTGTCGATCTCGGGGCTCTTCAGACGACCCGACATGTTCAAAATGCCCTGCTCGAGCGTGCTGCCGATCCGCATTTCCTTGAGCAGTCGATCGATCTCGAGCTTCATGGGCAGCGGCAACACCGGCATGATCGCGCCCAACGCCGCCGACGGACTCGGCACCGTCTTCAAAGAGTTGGCGAGACTCATGATCAGCGAGTCGATCTGGGACTCGAGCCGATCGATGTGCTCCTTGCGGCGGCGCTTGAGGTGAAATACCGGACCCAGCGCAGCGACGACCAAACCGACATACCAATACGGGACGTCCGCCGCGAGCCCAACGCCGATCACCAGGAACGCAGCAAGCACCTGCCCGAGCACGATCTTCTCGCCGACGGCCTTCAGGAACAGGAGCTTGAGCGAGCGATTCAGGTGCGCCGTATACTGCCGGTAGTAACGGGTGACGATCGTGTCCCCGGCGAACCCCGCGAACACCGACCAGCCAACTCCCAGCATGACCAAGAGGACACTGGTCAGCTTGAGCAGCAGCGGGTTCACGGCCAGGTTCATAGAAAGCGCTCTCCCGGCTTGATCAGACCCATCAACAGGAACTGATTCAGATAGGTGGGCAAGAAGCCGGTCGCGCGAAACTCTCCAAGGACCTTGCCGTCGGCGCCGGTGCCGCTGCGGATGAACCTGAAGATTGGGACGATCTCGATCTCGCCCTCGTCGTTGATGCCGGTAATTTCGGTGATGGCCGTCACCTTGCGGCTGCCGTCGGAGAGGCGCGACTGCTGCACCAAGACGTGCACGGCGCCTGCGATCTGCTCGCGGATGGCGCGCACCGGCAGTTCGAGGCCCGACATCAGTACCAGCGTCTCCAGGCGCGCGATGGCCTCCCGCGGTGAGTTCGCGTGGGTCGTGGTCAGCGAGCCGTCGTGACCGGTGTTCATGGCCTGCAACATGTCGAGCGCTTCACCGCCGCGGCACTCGCCGACCACGATGCGATCCGGACGCATGCGCAGCGCATTCTTCACCAGATCGCGGATCGTGTATTCGCCCTTGCCCTCCATGTTCGAGGGCCGCGTTTCGAGCGAAACCACGTGCGGCTGCCCGAGCTGGAGCTCCGCCGCGTCCTCGATGGTGACGATGCGCTCGTCGCTCGGAATCGCTGCCGAGAGCACGTTGAGCAGCGTGGTCTTGCCACTGCCCGTGCCGCCGGCGATCACGATGTTCTTCTTGGCCATCACGCTGCGCGTCAGGAAGCGGCCCATCTCCTCGGTCATGGCGCCGTAGGAGACCAGCTTCTCGAGCGTGAGCGGGGTCTTCGAGAATTTGCGGATGGTGATCGCCGAGCCGCGCAGCGCCAGCGGACGAATCACGGCGTTCACGCGCGAGCCGTCACGCAAGCGCGCATCGACGATCGGAGACGACTCGTCGATGCGCCGACCGAGCGGGGTCACGATGCGCTCGATGATCGCGCGCACGCGCTCGTCATCCGTGAAGCGCGCCGGCGAGCGGGTCAGCTTGCCTTTGCGCTCGATGTAGATGGTGTCGGGATCGACGACCATGATTTCCGTGACCGCCGGGTCCGCGAGCAGATTTTCGAGCGGCCCGAGGCCGAGCGCTTCATCCACCATTTCGCCGACCAGCGCGTCGCGGTTCATGTCCGCGGGGATACGCGCGTCGAGCGTTTGCACGATGCGGCGCAGCGCCACGAGCAGCTTGGGGCGCAACGACGGATCATCGAGCTTGGCGGCTTCGACCGTCGCCAAGTCGAGGTGCTCCAGCAGCAAGCGATGAATCTCTCGACGCAGCGAGACGCCTTCGCGCCGCTTGGCTTGCTCCGCGAGATCGCGGTCACGCTGCTCGACCTCGACGCCCGCTGCACGCGCGCGTGCCGAGGCGGCGGGCGGAGGCTCGGTGGGCGGCAACGCCCGGCCCGGCGCGGCAGGCAACACACGCCGCGCTTCGAGCTCAGCCGGGGCCGAGCCCGGCTTGATCGGCGCGGAGGTCCCTGGCTCCAGCACTGAGATCGTAAACTCGCCGATTGTCAGCGGCGTGCCGAATGCCACCTCCTCCGCCGAGTTGTTGACGAACGTCGCGCCGGCGAGTGTTCCGTTGCGCGACGAGTCGCGAACCCTGAGCCGCGCACCGGCGAGCTCGACGGTGGCATGCAGCCGCGATACCAACGGGCTCTCGAGCGGCAGCGTGCACTCGGCACCGCGACCGATGCTGAACACGCCGCCGGCCGCGTCGAGCACCCGACGCTCCGTGCGACCCTCGTTGGCTATGACAACTTCGAGTTTCATGCTCCGAGCGCCCGAAAACTTTCAGTGCGGGACGTTGACGCCGCCGGCGGGACGTTTGTCGTAGGAGCCGACCGTGTCGATCTTGCCGTCGTAGTCTTTGAACTTCTTGAGCGCAGCGTCCACCAGCTCCGCGGCCGAGTTGGGGATGGTTTCGACCACGCTCGGCACCACGAAAATCGCGCCTTCCGAGGCGAGGGTCGACTGCGAGTGCGAACCGAACAACAGCCCGAGCACCGGAATTTCACTGAGCCCCGGCAAGCCGCTAACCGTGTGCGTCAACGACTCGGTGCGGATGCCGGAGAGCACCAAAGATTGACCCAGCTTCAGCGTGACGTTGGTCGTCAACTTCGAGGTGGAACGGCCGGGCAACTCCGACCCGGAAATCGCGGCGGTCAGATCGCTCACGTCCGCCGAGAGCTTCACGTTCAGGGAGTGCTGCAGCGGATCGTAGCGGGGCTGCACAGTGAGCGTGGTGCCGAACTGGATGCGCTCGACACCCACCGTGAGCCCCGTGTTGATCGGGAAATTCTGCTCGCCGCCGTTTTGAAACGTGGCTTCGGTCCCGTTATTGGTAATCACCGTGGACTGCTTGAGCACTTTGGCCCAACCGCGGCGCGTGGCGATGTCGAGGCGCGGCAACGGCTGCTTGGCCACCGTGGCCGTTGCGCTGCGCACGCTGCTCAACAAGAAGTCGTAGTTCAGCGTGGCCGAGGTGGTGCCGCCGATCGAGTCGGGCCAACCAATTCCGACGCCGTAGCTCGAGTTCTTGTCGTATTGAACGAAGTAGAAATCGATGCGAATGAGGAAGTTCTCGGTGGGTCCCGCAGTAATGACCTCACCCGTCTGTGCCACCTGCACGAGCGACGTCACCTGGTCCGCGTAGAGGCTCGCGATCTTCTGCACGCGCTTTAGGTCGGCCTCGTTCTCGACCATGCCGTCGAGCACGATCTGAGCGCCGATGCGCCGCGAGTGGACGTTGAGACCAGTCAGCAGCTCGTTGAGCTCCTTCTCGACGATGACCGGCGAGCGCGTGAACACATTCACGGTGTAGGCGCTCTGCGAGCCGTCCGTCTTGATCAGCAATAGCGTGGTCGAACCCGGCTTTTTGCCGACCAGCACGAACTGGCTGGCGTCCGTGGTCAGCCTGACGTCGACGATGCCGGGCACGCCTTCGGAGTAGTTCTTGACGTCGCGCGCGGAAATCGTGCGCGTTTCGCCGACGGAAAGCACGACCTCGCTGCCATCACCGGCGCGTGGAGCGCCGCTGCTGTCAGCCGCGCGCTTCTGGGCCAGCGCCGCGCTCGAAGCCGACAACGCGCAGCAAACAGCCCAGAGGCCTAGCCAACGGGCGCTCATTTCGTCTCTCCAATCAAGGTCGGCCGATGCTTCGTCGAGGGGATCGAGGCGCGCGTCTGGGAATCGAACAATTGAGCGCGCAGAATGTCCGGCGGCGACTCGACCACCCGCGGGTCATCGCCGCTGCGGAGGACGCATACGAGCCGCGTGATAGATTGCGCCAAGGTGAGCAGTTGCGCCTCTTGCAAGCTCACGCTCACGGTCAACAAGCTGCTCTTGATCGAGGGCTTGTGGTCGGCGCTGCGCTCGGCCGTCGTATCGAGACCGGTCGCCAACACCAAGACGCGCTGAAGCAAGACGCTGGCCTCCTTGCCCATATCGTCGACGCCGATCACATCGACGAAATCGCCGGGACGGATCAGCTGCAAGGTGTCCTCGTACTGCACGCGAATCGGCATCGCGCGATTGCCGGGCTGCACCAACGTGCTGAGATCGCGCTGATCGTCGGTCGACGCGATCAGATCGGTCCAAGCCAAAGTCTGCGAGGCGGGCACCTTGGAAACGGCTCGCAGATTCAAGATCTTGTCGCGGTCCGCCGCGCGCACCGCACGATCATCGACGTAGGCCTGCGGCACGGCGCGCACCGCGAGCATTTGCGCCGTGACCGGCTTGCCGCGCTCGATCGCCTGCGCGGCGACCAACAGGTCAATCTTGGCGCCGCCCGAGGCTTCCTGCTCGAAGCGACGCATATATAGGACCTGGAGCACGACCCCGAGCAGGGCCGCGAGAACGCCTAGTAGAATGGGACGCAGCTTCATAACGCCTGACTCGCCGGGAGAGGCTCAAGGCCATACCACGCCTTTCAGCCCAGCCGAACCCCTACTCTTAGGGCGAGGCGACTGCGTAGGCGTGGATGCCGAGGCTGAGTAACGAGCCCGCGAAAATCGCGGGCCCAAGTCGAAACCAGACCATCGCCTCGGCAGGTGGAGCTTTCCGCTTCTCTGCCGAACGGAACGGGTTCAAAAGAAGAGAGAGCGATCCACCCACCACGCGGAGCAGCCTCCCCTCATACGCGAGCCGCGCCTGCGCTGTGACTGCGGCCACGACGAGCGCGTACATCTGGATCTCAATCCCCAGCATGGGGTGACAGAGCGCGCCGATCGCGGCGAACAGCTTCAGGTCCCCGCCCCCCATGCCCCCTTTCCAAAACATCACGGCTGGTGCGAGCGAACAGAACAGAGCCCCAAGTACGGAGAAAGCTCCCTCGTAC
>JAEUAF010000058.1 GCA_019695485.1 Sorangium sp. | reverse complement strand
TCCCTCGCTGGCGAGTGCCAGAGCCTCAGCGATGGCATCGTTTTGCGCCAGGGCCGCGAGTCGCGACTGCTCGATCAGCTGGTCTGCGCTTGCAAGATTCCCAGCACGCGCGGCGCGTTCCGCCGAGCGGCGCAGAACGAGCGGCGTGAGGCCGGGGTCGGCAGCGGCCGCGGACTCCAGCCAGGACAGGATTTCGGGGTGCCCGCCGGGCCGTCCAAGGTCGCGGGTCAAGCGTTCCAAGCGCAGCAAGAGCTCCGGGGTGCGGCGCTCGGCGCGCGCAGCCAATTCGAGCAAGGCGTCGACCTCGGTGCCGGTGAGGCCCGCTCGGCGCGCGCGCAGCGCCGCCCGAACGAGCAGGGCCTCGCGCTGACTCGGCGGGCACGGCGCTTGCGCCACCACCAGCAGCAGCTGGGCTTGCGCTGTTTCGCTCTCGAGCAGCGCGGCGCTCACGCGATCCCCGAGCTCGTAGCTGACGAGATTGGCGGCGAGCTCACGCGCCCAGCCGAGGCTCGGCAGGCGCAGCGACGCTCCATCGCCGTTCACGCGTCGCAAGAGCAGCCCAGCCTCGAACGCGCTCGAGAGCGGCTCGGGCGTCGTCGACTGTTCGAAGCCAAATAGCTCGCGCACGAAGAGCTCGGACGTTTCGCCGCCACATAGCGCGACCGCGCCCAACAGATCGCGCGCGGGTTGGCGGAGGCCGTGCACGCGGTCGAGCACCATCTGGGGCGTGAGCGGCGTTTGGCCGCGTAGGGCCACGATCCAGCCAGGATTTCCGCCGCTTCGCGCGACGTCGGCGCGCTGATCGGGTGTGTCAGCAAGGCCCAAGCGAGCCGCGAGCACTTCGGCATCGCGCATCGACAGCGGCCCGAGCTCGATGGGCCGCGCCCCGCTCGCTGCCGTTCGGCAAGCCGCAATCACTTCGACAGAGCTCTGCCGGCGCGCGCGGCAGCGGAAAGATTCGAGCGCTTCACGCAAGTCCGCCGGCGCTTGCTCGAGCGGGTCGAGCAGCAGCAGCAGCGGCTTCGCCCGAGTCCCCGCTTCCGCAAACGGCCAGGCCGATTCACTGCCGCGGAAGAAGCGCACGAGCCCTCCGACGAGCGCTTCGTCTTCGCACGGGAACGACAAGAGCCGCGCGGGCCGACCCGAAAGCAGCGTGGAGGCCCAGAGCTCCCTCAAGAGATGGCTCTTGCCGATGCCGCTCGGCCCGCTGAGATAGCGTACACAGGCGGCGCTCTGCGCCGCCAACAGCGAGAGCTCCGCTGAGCGGCCCAAGGGCGCGGCGCTCATGTTCGCGGCGAGAGCGAGCGGCGCTTCACTGCCGAGTAACGCCAACACTCGCGCGGCGCTTTCGGGTCGATCGCGCGGATGGCCGGCCAACAAGTGCTCGATGAGCTCGGCGGTCTTTCGCGTGGCCCAACGCGCCGTCAACCATAGCCCGCGCGCTCCCGCCTGCGGCAGTTGCCCGCACAAGAGCAAATGGCCGAGCGCACCCAGCGCGAACAGATCGCTCGCGACACTCGCGGGCGCCCCGGCGCTGAGCTCGGGCGCCGCATAGCCCGGCGTCAGGTGCGCCGAGCCTGCGGCGCGGAGCTCGACCGCGCTTCCCAAATCGAGCAGTACGACCGCGCCGCTCTCGGTGACCACGACATGGCTGGCTTTCAGATCGCCGTGCACGAAGCCGGCGTCGTGGAGGTTGGCGAGCGCCTGTGCGGTTCCGATCAGCACCTGTCGAAGCCGCGCAGCGCGCTCGTGCGGCGGCGCGTCAGCGACGAAGCGGCGCGCGTCCGTGCCCGCCACGAAGTCCTCGACCAGAAAGCTCGTGCCGGTGCTGAGATCCGCGGCGAGGTCATGCACGCGCACGAGTCCCGGCAGTGCCAGCCGCGACAGCAGCGCGAACTCGCCGCGCAGCGCGGCCGGGTCGAGCCCGTCATGATGGAGCAGCTTGGCGACGAGAGCTCGCTCAGGTGCTTCCCGATCACGCACGCGAACGACGCGGCCTTGGGCCCCGCGCCCCAAGAATTCGCCGAGTTCGTAGCGCGGGTGGGTCAGCACTCGCTCATTCTCCCACGAGAGACGAGCGGTCGACCTCGTGTTTCAATTCGTCCAGATAAAGGGCGCCTGCGCTCGAGGGTAGGAGAGTCAGGGCGCGGCGCAAGCGCGGTTCGGCAAAGCGCCCGAGCTCGGAGAAATGTTGCCGCCCGCGCGCGACGTCCGTGTCCATCAGCGCGAGCGCGGCCACGTCGTCGGCCTCGACTTCTGGCGTCAGGACTTCCACGCGGAGCATCATCGTTCGCACCAAGGCGTCGGGGGTGGGCGTGATGGTGAGCGGAATCACCGCGTCGGTCCACGCTTGCGACGATAAGTAGAGCACACGAAGGCCAGGGCTGCTGAACCACTGCCGCTTCCAAGTGTTCACCATGGCTCGAGACTCATCCTCGTACAGGCCGCTCCGCTCGAGCGCCGCCGCGACTTGGTCCGAGAGCGCGCCCATGAACTCTGGCAGCGGCTTAGCCGTCGCAGGATCGGGCGCGCGGAGCTCGCGAGACATGCCGCCCAGCACCCCGTCAGGGTATTCGAGGAATGAGCCACCCTCGTCCGCGACGCGGACTACGAAAACCGAGGCCAACGCCTCGGGGCGCAGGTTGTAGAGCTCGAGCGTGCCGCCGGCCAAGGCCTCGATGCGCGCCGGCAGCTCCACGTTGGAGACGCCTCGATAGAAGAGGAAGCGTTCATTCTCGCCGCCCGCGAAAGAGAGGAAGTTTGCGGTTACCGCGCGCGCATAGCTCCAAGTGAATGCCGCCAGCGGTGCATCCGCCAAGAAAGGCGCCGCGGCGTCTCTCCCCAACACACTGAAGCTGCCCCAGTCGAGCTGTCCGTTACTTCGATAGTAATCGAGGCAGTACTGGCTACTCACGTTCAAGCTCGGATCGAGCGCCGGATCTTTGAGGTTCTTCAGGTCGATGCCGGGGCCGCTGCCCGGAATCAAGGGTTTGAAGCGCAGGGCAGCCGGATACCACTGGGTGAGAATTCCTTGGGGAAAGTCGACGCGCGCCGTCACCTGGCGCGGCACGTCCGAGTAGAAATAGGCGACCGGAGTCTCCATCTTCACGGACGCGATGTTCGGATCCGTTGCAGTCACCCGCATACGGTCGTAGACAAAGCTCGGCAGATCCTCTTCTTCGTGATGGAGGCCGAAGCTCAGCGACCCGTCGGAGCCGCTGACGACCGTGTTCGTTCCCCACTCGTGAACGATGAACCCAGTTCCTGGGTAGGCACGGCCGGCATTCGCTTCCGGCGCTGGCGACGCACCCGATGGGTCGGGCGTTCCGGCGCTCGCTGCGAGGCCATCCACACTTGTTGAGGGCGCGCCGCCAACGGACGGCGACGCACCCCCGGCGCTCGCGGTGTTCGTGCTGCTCGCGGTGTTCGTGCTGCTCGCGCTGCTCGCGCTGCTGGCGTCCCCGCCGCTCGTGGCGCTCATCGCCGTTCCGCTCCCGCTCCCGCTCCCGCTCTCGCTCCCGCCACGCCCTGGGGAGGCCTGCGCGGCGGCGGGGATAATAGCCTCGCCGCCGCCCGGCGACATGGCGACTGACCCGGCCTGGGGTGAATGGACCCCGTCACAACCCCACGCGAGCCAACACCCGCAGGAACCCAGCAGTGCCCAAAGCCTTGCAGTTGCCATCCGGCAGTTACTAGCAATGCGTGTGCCCGCTCCGAATTCACGCGAGTTACGCAGGTTGTTACCAGCTGAGCCACGTGAGTTACCGGATGTGGGCTTTCGAAGTTACCATTTGGCACCTGGGGGGATCCCAGGCCCACCGGTCGGTCGCGGCGGCTTGAAGGCGGCTCGGGGCGGCAGCCACGGCCGCCCCGAGGGGCCTTCCGTGCTAATCCGCGTCCTCGCGATGGGGCCCCGAGGGCGGCCATCAGTGCTTCTTCAGGAGATCAGTCAGCATGTCCGAAACGACCACCTACAAGAAGGCGCCCGTCAGCAAGGACGGAAAGCCTGACTACGTTGTCCGCGATTTGTCTCTGGCCGGCTTCGGGCGAAAAGAGATCGATCTCGCCGAGACCGAGATGCCCGGCTTGATGGCGACGCGCCAAGAGTTCGCGGCGAGCCAGCCGCTGAAGGGCGCACGCATCGCGGGCTCGCTGCACATGACCATCCAGACCGCCGTGCTGATCGAGACGCTCGAGGCGCTCGGCGCAGACATTCGCTGGTGCTCGTGCAACATCTTCAGCACGCAGGACCATGCCGCCGCGGCAATCGCGGATCGCGGCGTGCCAGTGTTCGCGATCAAGGGCGAGAACCTGGTCGAGTACTGGGACTATTCGTGGCGCGTCTTGCAGTGGTCGGACGGCGGCACGCCGAATCTGATCCTCGACGACGGTGGCGACTTGACGCTGCTCGTTCACCTTGGCGTGAAAGCCGAGAAAGATGCCTCATTCCTCGACGAGGATCCCGGTCATGAGGAGGGGCGTGTCCTCTATGCGCTCGTCAAGCGCGCGGTGAAAGAGCGCCCCGGTTTCTTTGCGCAAGCCGCCAAGAACATCAAGGGCGTCTCCGAAGAGACGACCACGGGCGTGCACCGCCTGTACCAGATGGCCGCCAAGAATGAGCTCTTGTTCCCGTGCATCAACGTGAACGACTCGGTGACCAAGTCGAAGTTCGATAACCTGTACGGCTGCCGCGAGTCGCTCGCCGACGGCATCAAGCGCGCGACCGACGTGATGGTCGCCGGCAAGGTCGCCTGTGTCTGCGGCTACGGTGACGTCGGCAAAGGCTGCGCGCATTCGCTGCGCGGGTTCGGCTCACGCGTCATCGTCACGGAGATCGATCCCATCAACGCCCTCCAGGCCGCCATGGAAGGATTCGAAGTCACGCCCATCGAGGACACCCT
>JAEUAF010000471.1 GCA_019695485.1 Sorangium sp. | reverse complement strand
ATCTACGAGGACTTTACGGCCGAAGTCGCGCGCCGCAGCGGTTTCTCGACGGATGACGAGGAGCTTGCTCGGCGTGGGCAGGAGGTGATGGCGGAAATGCGCGAGCACCACCTCGGCGACCGACTCTTGGCAGCGACCTCGGCGTCGGCGCCGATTGCGCCCGCAGTGTTGAGCTTCCTACGAAACTGCTTCCGTATCCCCGTCTACAACCTGATGGGCATGACCGAGGTCGGCGGCTTCACCTTCGACGGCAGGATTCGGCGCGACAACGTGATCGACTTTCGCTTGGTCGATGTCCCCGAAAAGGGCTTCTCCGCGAGCGACCGACCCTACCCGAGGGGCGAGCTCTGGCTCCGCACCAAGCGCCAGGTGAGCGGCTACTTCCGCAATGAAGAGGCCACCCGCGCCACCTTCGACGCCCAGGGCTACGTACACACGGGTGACATCTTCGAGCAGCGCGCAGACGAAGAGATTCACTTCATCGCGCGCAAGACTCAAGTCTTCAAGCTCGCGCACGGTAAGTTCGTCAACCTGTCGCGCCTGGAGGGCCTATTCGTGGCAAATAGCCCGCTGATCCGCCAGGCGTACCTGTACGGCAGCAGCGAGCGCAGCTTCCTACTCGCGGTGTTCGTGCCGGACCTCGGCGCGCTGCCACGGCTCGACGACCAAGCGCTCTCGCCCGAAGGGACGCGGGAACTCTTGCGCCGTGAACTCGTGCGCATCGCTAAGCTCGAGGCCCTCGAGTCCTATGAAGTGCCGCGCGACTTCGTGGTGGAGCTCGAGCCGTTCAGCCAGGCAAACGGTTTGGTCAGCGACAACAACAAGCCCTCGCTCGCCAAACTCAAAGCCAAATACGGCGCCACGCTCGAAAGCCTCTACGAGAGGCTCGAAGGCGCCCGCCTGAGCGAACTGCGCGGGCTGGCGGAGCTCGGCGCCGACGCATCTACCAGCGCAAAGCTCTGCACCGCGTTGCGCGTGGTGCTGAGCTCGACCCTCGCCAACGAAGCGCTGTTGGCATCGACCTTCAATGAGCTCGCTGGGGACTCGCTGAACGCCGTCGCGCTCTCCGCCCTGCTCGCGCGCGAGTGCGCTCTCTACGTCCCGGTGCCGCTGATTCTCGACAAGACGCTCACGATCGCAAGTCTCGCGCAAACCGTGGACACGCAAGAGGCAGCGCGGGTGGGCAGCGTACACCCAGGCACCACGCTTCACGTCGACGATCTCGCGCTCGCGCGGCTGCTCCCTCCGAACGAGCTCGCGTCGAGACCAGCCGAGTCGACGACGCGCGCAAGCCAAGGTAGCTCCGTGCTGCTCACGGGCGCGAACGGCTTCCTTGGTCGCTTCTTGCTACTCGAGCTGTTGAGTCGCGCTGAGAGCGACGTCGAGCGCGTGGTATGCCTCGTGCGCGCGCCCAACGACCGAGCCGCACGCGCGCGCCTGAGCGCTGGATTTTCGAGCGATCCCGAGCTCGAACGCCGCTTCACGGAGTGCTGTGAGGGCGGACGGCTCCAGGTGTTGGCCGGCGATTTGATGCGACCTGAACTCGGGCTGCCGAAGGCCGTGATCGAGCGCTTGTGCGCCGAGCTCGATACGATCTTCCACGTCGCTGCCCTCGTCAACCACGCCCTCCCCTACGATGCCCTGTTCGAACCCAACGTGCTCGGCAGCGTGCAAGTGATGCGCCTCGCGCTGACTGGCCGCGCGAAGACGTTGAACTTCGCCTCCAGCGTGGGGCTCGCGGAAGGGCTTTGGCGCGCCCCGATCTACGAGCACGAAACGGCGCGCGCTCTTTGGCGCGAGCGCTCGCGTTTCGAAACCAAACCCGGCTACGGTTACAGCAGCAGCAAGTGGGCCAGCGAAGTGCTGCTGGCTGAGCTTGCGGAGCGCCACGATGTGAGGGTGAATATCTTTCGCTACAGCAATATCATGGCTCATCCGAGCTACCGCGGGCAGATCAACGCGGAAGACTTCATGTGCCGCCTGCTTTGCGGACTCGCGCACACGGGCCTTGCCCCAGCGTCGTTCTACGCGGATCCCGAGCAGCCGGGGTCCTTCGACGGCCTGCCGGTGGACTTCGCGGCGGCCGCCAGCGTCGACCTCGGGGCGCTCCGCCGAGCCGAACGTCACAACATCTATCACTTGGCGCTGCCAGCCCGTGCAGGGGCGGCTTCGCTCGACTCCATCTGCGACTGGGCGCGCGAGTACGGCCTAGCGCTGCGGCGCGTTGCCGACTACGCCGATTGGTACGCCCGCTTTCGCGCGGGCCTTTCCGCGCTCGACGCCCCGCGCAGGAAGCACTCACCGCTCGGCATTTTGGAGCGCTGGGCCGAGCCGCAGCAGTCTGCAGCGCGCCTCGACGTAGCGGAAACCCGCGCCGCGCTCCGCCGAGCACGACAAAGCCCCGAGCTCGAATTCCCCACGCTCGACGCAGGCTTCATTCACAAATGTCTCGACGACCTCTCACGCCTCTCGCTCCTATGAGCATCTCCCGTGTACAGGATCTCGGAACCCATGAAACGATGCGACCATGCATAAGCTGGTGACTTGGCCCAGCGAGGGGCTGACGCGCGTCCCCCACTCGGTGTACGCCGATCCGGCCATCTACGAACAGGAGCAGATCCGCATCTTCCGGGGACGCTCCTGGAATTTCGTGGGCCTGCTCGCCGAAGTGCCGCGCCCGGGTGATTTCGTACGCGCCTACGTCGGCGAAACCCCGGTGATCGTGGCGCGCGAGAGTGAATCCCAGGTCAACGTGCTGGTGAATCGCTGTCCACACAAGGGGGTGCAGCTCTGCCAGGAGTGGGCCGGGCACACCAAGACCTTCGCGTGCCCGTATCATCAGTGGTCGTTCGACCTCAACGGCTCACTGCGCGGGCTGCCCTTTCGGCGCGGCGTCGACGGCGCAGGCGGCTTCTCTGCCGAGTTCGACTGCGGAAGCCACGGTCTCGACCGGCTGCACGTGACGACCCACAACGGCGCGATCTTCGCCTCATTTTC
Source organism: Sorangium sp. (assembly GCA_019695485.1). Lineage (GTDB taxonomy): Bacteria > Myxococcota_A > Polyangia > Polyangiales > Polyangiaceae > PMG-095. The sequence continues at coordinate 3,312 of JAEUAF010000471.1, read as the reverse complement.
AGCGGACACGCCGGATTTCGCGCGCTACCTCGGGCCCGCGAATTTGATGTACTTCGAGCGCGTGTTCGACGGTCGCCCGTTGCGCGTGCTGGGCAAAATGCGGCACCGCGTCGCCACCAACTGGAAGACGCTGGTCGAGAACTTCAAAGATCCGTACCACGCCACGCTCTTGCACGTGTTCTTCGCCACCTTCGGGATCTGGCGCGCGGGCCAACGCACCGAGGTACGCATCGATGAGAGCGGCGGCAGCTCCACGCTGGTGCAGCAGAGCCCGGTCGTGCTCCAAAAGGCGCGCGCCGACGAGATCCGCAGTGACATCGCCGATCAGATGAAGGTGTTCCGCCAGGACTTCTTGTCGCTCGCCGAGCCGAGCATCCTGAAGGTGCTGCGCGAATTCCCCGAAGACGAGGACACCGTCACGATGCAAACGCTGTGGCCCAATTGCGCCGTGCATCAGAACCTGAACTCACTCGGCGTGCGCCTCGCCCTGCCTCGCGGCCCACACATGATCGAGATTCACTGGACCTTCTTCGGCTACGAAACGGATACCCCGGAAATGACCGAACGGCGTCTGTTGCACGCGAACTTCTTCGGACCGGCCGGGCTGGTCACCGGCGACGACATCGAGATCTGGCAGCTCAATCAGCGCGGCGTCGCCACCACGCCCTCGGGCGTCGCGCGCTTGGAGGCTGGCGGCTCGGGCACGGAAGACGCTGACTTCGTGATCACCGAAACCGCGGTACGCGCCTTCTACAAGCATTACCGAAAAATCATGGAACTTTGAGGCGCGCAACGCCGATGACCCATCTCAATCTGCTGTTCGAAGTGCAAGCCCTGTACACCGAGTGCGCTGCCGCGCTCGACGAGGGCGAGTTCGAGCGTTGGCTCGGCTATTTTGCGAGCGAGTGTTCGTATTCCATTCACACGAAGGAGAACATCGATCGCGGCTGGCCGATCGCGTTGATGTCGTGCACGAATCGCGGCATGCTAATCGATCGCGTAGCCGCCGTGCTGAAGAGCTCATTCATCATCGCGCGCGTGCAGCGCCGCATCGTGAGCGGCGTGCGTCTGCGAGAGGGCCCGGAATTTCCGCTGCGCACGCAGGCTTCCTTCGCCGTGTTCGAGACCTTCACGGGCGAGCCAAGCACTCTGTTCGTTGTCGGGCGCTTCGACGACGTCGTTTGTCGTGAGGATGGCGTGCTCAAGTTCGCGCAGCGGCGCTGCGTGCTCGACTCATCGATTGTCCCAAACTCGCTGCCCTATCCGTTGTGAGCGCGTGCTGATTGTCGGTTGACCCCTCATGCATTCTCGTGTTGGCTCTGCACCATGATCTCAGGCTCGGTTCCGAACTCTGGCGCCCCTGCATTTGCCGCCGTCAATGGCGGAGCCGCTGCGAGCGGGCGCTTGGCTGAAAGCGCTGCGCTGTCGCCCTCGGTGCAGTGGTGGTTCGACGGTCGCGGCGCGAGTGAAGCCGAGCTATGGGCTGCGGTGGAACGCTCGAACTGCTTCGCCGTGCTCGCCTCGCCCGAGGAGCTCGAGCGCGTCAACACGAGCAAGCAGCGCGTCGCCTACGTTCAACGCGCGGAAGAGCTAGGGGGCCTGGCCAGCAGCGTCTGGGTGCTCACGCCGCACGATGAGCTGCGTCTCTCTGCCAGTAGAGCTGGCCATCGCGCGGGGCTCTTGATCGAAGTCATCGATTTGGAGAGCGGGCTGCCGCGCGGGGTGGAAGTCTGCGAGCGCGGTGACGACTTCGTCGTGGTCGACATTCAGCACGCCACTTACATCCCTTACGAGCTCCTGCTCGCGAAGACGGAGCAGCGCGCGACGCGCATTCTGCGCAGCGTTCCCATCAAAGATTTGGACGGCCTGGTCGACGACATTCATCAGTCACTGAACGCGTTCGCCACCCTCGAACGCGGGGTCGGCGTACTGTTTCGCACGCGCGATGCTGCCGCCATCGACAGCCTGAGCCGCAACGTGTCCCACGCCGCTCGCGCGACGACGCCGCTAGTCAGCGCACGCGTGGTCGAGGTGTTGCACACGGGCCTCGGACATCGCGTGTGCGTCGACACGACCTCGATGATGACCGCAGAAGAGGGAATGCTGGTCGGTTCTACCGGCTGGGGTGGCATCTTCGTTTGCTCGGAGAACCACTACTTACCCCACATGAACCTGCGTGAATTTCGCGTCAACGCCGGCGCCGTACACTCCTACGTCTGGGGCATGAACGACCAGACACTATACCTCAGCGAGATGAAAGCGGGCGCCGAGGTGCTGTGCGTCGACATTCACGGCAACTCGCGCGCCGTGACCGTTGGGCGCGCCAAGATCGAGCGGCGCCCGTTGGTTTGCATTCGCGCGCGCGTCTCGCTGGATGCAGTCGATAGCGCCACGCGCAGCGCCATCGAAGCGCTGCAAGCCGCGGCCGCACGCGTCACCCCCCCGAGCGAGAAGCTCGGCGCCGAGCCACAGGATTGCGTCTACGTGAACGCCTTCCTCCAGAACGACTGGCACGTGCGGATCATGGGCGCCGACGGCAAAGTGCGTCACAGCACGCTGTTGCGCCCCGGCGACGAGATCTTGGCGCACGTCGACGTGCCCGGCCGTCACACCGGCCTCAAGGTCACCGAACACATTTTCGAGAAGTGAGCGGGCAGTGACCGTGCTTCGAGCCTGAAGGGGTCGCGCCGCGAACCAGAGATGGGCTGCTCCCTAGGCGTCGGCCATGGCTAGGACGGCTGTCTGCGGACATCGAACAAGCGTCCTGACATCGATCGATCGCTGAGCGCGGTCGTTGGCTGGCGCGGCGACTGCACTCAGGACCGCGCGTCGCTGACAGGTGCCACCGCGTGCGTCGCAACGGAAAGTTCCGTTTCGACTACCACACTGGGACCCCGTTTAATTAGTTTCTATAGATTCTTCACGATTCCTGAGCCGGTGGGTTGGGGCTCCGCGACTGAAGATCCGGTGACACCAATGAGGCTCTCCCCGCGCACAAGCACCCGGTTCTTCGCTCCAATTGCTGGCCTGACCCTCGCAACGCTGAGCGCCAGCTGCGCTGGCAGCAGTGATCAGCCGCTCCCGATCGGTAGCGGCGGCCGCAACACCACCGGTAACGGCGGGGCGAGTCCTGGCAGCGGCGGCGCCACGACGACGCGCGGTGGGCAAACCGCTGCGGGTGGGACGCCGAGCAGCGCCGGCGCCCCGCAGAACGGAGGTAAAGTCGGCGCTGGGGGAGGCACAGCCACCGGCGCGGGCGGCGTAGCGACGGGTGCCGGCGGCGCAAGCGGCAGCGCGTTGGGCGGCGCGACG
>JAEUAF010000469.1 GCA_019695485.1 Sorangium sp. | reverse complement strand
GATTTCACTCGAGCCCCCACCGCCCGAGCCGACGCCTGCCCCACCGCCGCCCGTGCGCACTGCACCGCTCGTGGCCCCGTCGCAGGCTGCAACGGACGCCTTCGCCCCCACGCTGCGCACCGCAGAGCCCGGGGGCCAGCACATGCCACCGATGCCGAATCGGCCCATCGCCGGCGTTCGTGCCGCGCCGCTTCCGCCGAGCGCGCTCGCCGCGGCTGTGGAGTCGCCGCAGCCCGCTGTGGTCAACGCCGTTGCTCCGGCCACACTGCAAGCGCCCGACAGTGTCGCGCGCCCGGTCGTCGATACCACGCTGATGTCGAGCGGGAGCACGGTCGAGGTGCAGGCTGCGCAGAGCGCACCCCTGCCGCCTCCACGCGACTACATGCTGACCCCGAGTTCCCCCTTCGTGGCGTCGCCGGTGGCGCCAGAGTTGCTCTCGAGCCCCTCGTCGAGTTCGCCGTTCTCGGCTGGGCCGATTTCGTCGGGGCGGCGTGAGCTTCGCTCGTATGACGAGCTCACGCACGAGGAAATTCACGAGCACGGTCGACGCGCGCGTTCGCGCTGGATAGCAGCCTTCGTGATCGCCGGCGTCACCACCTTGTTCGCACTGACCGTCGGGCGCCGCTACTTGCTGGAAACGGCGGGTCAAGCGGGGCAGGCGGACGCGACGACGAATGGCCGCGTCGCCGATCTGCTGCGCGAGGGAAACCGCTTACTCACCGAGGGCGATCTCGAGGGCGCTGACGAGCAACTCTTGAAGGCGAGCGCGCTCGCCGACAAGGACCACGCCGTGCTCGCCGCGCTCGCGCATCTCGAAACGCTGCGCGCCGACGTGAGCTGGCTGAAGCTACGTTTGCTGGATCCGAGCGTCACCGATCTGGTGCAGGCCACGCATCGCGAGCTCGGTCGGCGCGTGGGTAAGGCGCGCTCGGCGGCTGACGCCGCCTTCGCCGTGGCGCCGGAGGACATCGTGGTGCTGCGCGCGCGCGTCGACACGTTGCGCCTGAGCGGTGACGCCGACAAGGCGCGCGAATGGATCAAGCCCATCGCCTCGAACCCGAGCGACCCTCAAAACGCATACGTACTGGCAGCGTTGGATCTCTCCGATCAGGAGCCGAGCTGGTCCAGCGTCATCGATCGCCTGCGGATCGCGTCGACGGCGGAACGCTCGCCGGGACGCGCCCACGCGGCCCTCATCTATGCGCTAGCTCGCTCTGGCAATGCCAGCGAGGCGGAGGCCGAACTCGGACGGCTCGACCAGAGCCCGAGCGCACTCTTGATCGACGAGCTCAAGAGCTTCTTGAAACGCTACGCGGGCGGTAAAGATGCCGGCGCGGCCGCCAGCGTCGCCACGGTCGATCCGAACAAGCTCGGCAAGCTCGACACCACGCCGACTGAGGAAGCGCACCCAGCGCCCGCGCGCAGTGCCACCGCGCCCGCTGCCGGCGGCGACACGGCCAAGCTCGCCGCGGGAGACTTTCGCAAGGCCTTAGCCGACGCCGCGGCGGCGCTGCGCGCGTCGGACTTGGCCGGAGCCGAAGCCCTCTACCAACGTGCGCTCAACGCGCAACCAGGCAACACCGAGGCCTTGGCGGGGCTCGCCGACGTCGCGCGCCGACGCCACGACCCGGCCACCGCGGCGCGCATGTATGATCGGGTGCTGGCCACGAATCCGAGCTACCTTCCCGCGCTGATGGCACGCGGCGATCAGGAGTGGGACGCGGGTAACAAGAGCGCAGCGGCGCAGTTCTACAAGCGCGTCGTCGAACAAGCGGGCAGCGGCTCGGAGTATGGGCAGCGCGCCGCCGCGCGGCTCGCCGAGGGAAAGCCGGCGGCCAGCCCTCGCCCAGCCGAGAAACCGTCGGAAAAACCCGCAGAAAAGCCGACCCCAGCGAGCCCGGCGCCGACCGGCGAAATCGACACCTCGGATCTGCCGGGGTTCAAGTGAAGCTCTCGCACGCACTGTTATTCGTGGTCGCCGTCGCCCTCGGCTGTTCGGGTCGGCCGCGGCATGGCTCGGGCAAAGGCAGCGCGGGCAACGAGCCCGCTGAAAAAGAGCGCCGCTTGATCGAGATCGACCTCAGCGCGGGCTTCCCCGAAGTCACGCGCGGCGGGTTGTTCCAACTCCCTGCTGCCCGCACCTACACCGGGCTCGTGCGCTCGCTCGAGCGCGCGCTAGACGACTCGCTCACCGCCGGCGTGTTCGTCAACCTTGGCGCCCAGGGCGTCGACTACGCGCGCGCCCAAGAGCTCGGTGAGCTCTTGGGTCGCTTCCGCAAGAAGGGGCTCAACGTGGTGTGCCACGCGCACGGCTACACGAACGCTTCGAGCTTGCTCGCCCTCGAAGGCTGCAGTCGCATTTGGCTGAGCCGCGCGGGGTCTGTCGAAACCGTGGGGCTTGCGGCGCAACTCATCCACGTCAAGGGCTTGCTCGATCGGCTGAAAATCGACGTCGATTTCCTGCACGTCGGCAAATTCAAGAGCGGCGCGGAGCCGATGACCCGCGAGGAGCCGAGTGAGAACGCGCGCGAAGCGCTGAAGTCGACGCTCGGCTCGATTCGACAGAGCTGGCTCGACGGCGCCGACGCCGCCCGCCCGGACCATTCGCTCCGAGAACGGCTCGAACAGGGGCCGTACAGTCCGGAGGAAGCGCGCGTCGCGGGTGTCGTGGACGCGCTCGGCTACGAATCGGAAGCGCTCGCCGAGCTCAAAACGCTGAGTAAAGTGAAAGCGCTGAGCCACGTGTTCGGACCGGGCTCGAAGAAGGGCGGCGGCTTCGAGATTGGCGATCTGGTTCGCATCCTGACCGGCGGCGACGACGAGAGCCAAGGCAAGCCGCACATTGCGGTGGTGCCGGCCGAAGGCGCGATCGGTATGGACGCCGGAGGGCCGCTCGACGGACCCGGCATCACCGCGCAGTCCCTGAACCGAACTTTGAAGCGCCTGGCCGACGACGACTCGGTGAAAGCCGTCGTGCTGCGCATCGATTCACCGGGCGGCTCACCCCTGGCCAGTGACCTCATCTGGCATGAGCTGATGGAGCTCAGAAAGAAGAAGCCGATCATCGCCTCCGTCGGCGGCATGGCGGCGAGCGGCGGCTATTACATCGCTTGCGGAGCCACGCGGGTGGTGGCCGAGCCCACCAGTATCGTCGGCTCGATCGGCGTGTTCGGCGGCAAAATCGTGATTGGGCCGGCGCTCCACGAAGTTGGGATCAATGCCTTCACCGTCGCCGCGAATCCCGATCCGGCAGGTGCCGCGCGCGCGGCCTATCTCTCGCCGTTCTCGCCTTGGGACGACGCAACGCGCGCGCGTGTCATGGCTCACATGCAGAGCATCTACGACCTGTTCGTGGCGCGCGTGGCAGAGGCGCGCAAGCTGCCCGAGGACGCGGTCCGAAAGAGCGCCGAGGGCCGCATCTGGAGCGGCACACAAGGCAAAGAGCAGGGCTTGGTCGACGAGCTCGGCGGCCTATCTCGCGCCCTCGAAATCGCCAGGAAGATGGCGAGCCTCGGCCGAGACACGCCAGTCACCGTGGAAGGGCCCAAGGACGGCCTGCTCGACATGCTGCTCGTGGGCGACGATGCGAGCTCCGCGCAAGTGTCGGCCGCCGTGGCGCGCTTCGAGAGCGATCACGCCTTGCTCGCCGCGGTTCCCGCAGAGCTGCGTAGCAGCGTCGCCGCGCTGTCGCCGCTCGCGCGTGGCGAGAACGCCGTGCTCGCGCTGCCGTTTAGCGTGATCCTGAAGTAGCAGCTACTGCGTTTGCACGATGAGCTGGTGGACCCGCGGTTCGCTGGCTTGGCTGAAGCGCAGCCCTTCGTCTCCTGAGTGCACGGCCGCCAAAGTGTCGATGTGCACACCGACCGCCAAGGTCGTATTGCGCCCGGCGTTGATGGCCATCACCGCGGCTTGATTCAGGGGGATGGAGATCTGCTGCCCGCTCTGATTGCTGCTCGTGAACCTGCCGTAGACGGTCCCAGAAGCGAGGTCGTCGAACACGGCCACATCTCTGCCGCTCGCCTCGAGCCGATCAGTGGCGGTCGTGACATCCCAGACGGAGGCGGACTCGCTCGGATCCGTGCCAAAGTAGGTCTCCATCTCGAGCACGAGCGTGGCGCTCGTCGCCACCGCGCTGAATCCGCGCAGGTCGAACACGAAATAGGAATTGTAGAAATTCGGGTAAAGCCAGCCGGTATACGTGTTCTTGTTGGTCGCGTCGTGCGTGCCGTCCGAGTTCCACCAGCCGCGATCGACGGCGTAAAAGGTGGTCGTCGGCGAGCCGCAGTCGGTGTCCTGACCGGTACAACCGCTCGGGCAACAGCCGTCGCCGTTGATACAAGTGAGTAGCGGTGGACCGTTCTGACACATGCCGCCGACGCACACATCACCCGTCGTGCACGCTCCCGAATGACATGGAGTTTGGTTCGGGCGCGGCTGAGAAATGCACGCTCCGGTGCTCGAATCGCAGGCGCCGACGCTGCACTCCGAGTCCGCCGCGGAACAGTCTCGCGTTGGGCCGCCCACGCAGGTTCCGTCCTGGCACACGGACTTGCGACACAGATCGCTCAGTGCACAAGGGTTACCCGTGGTGGGCGCGATTTCACAGACCCCCGTGCTCGGATTGCAGCCGACCGAAAAGCACTCCCCCGGCGGCGGCACGTTATCGCAGGTCAGCGACTGGGCCACGCACGTCCCATTGACGCACTGAGCGCTCGCGGCGCAGCGATCCCCAGAGTTGCAGCTCTGGCCATCGGGCAGCGCCTTGATTCCGCAGGCTTTGAGGCTCGAAAAGCAGGTCACGATCGCGCACGGGCCAGGATCCACACCACAGTTATTGGGCGAGCCGCCCGTGCAGCGTCCCATCCTGCAGCTGTCGCCGACGGTGCAAAATTCACCATCGTCGCAGGGCGTGCCCTCGGGAAACGGCACGTGTCGACACACGCCCGACGACGGGTCGCAGCCCGCAACTTCGCACTGAGGATCGAAGGACACACAGGTCGCACACGAGCCGCCGGAGCCCGCGGCACCGACACCGCCACTCGACGCGCCGCCGCGCGGCAAAGCCCCGCCGCTCCCAGTCGTGCCGCCGCGCGCCGGAGCGCCACCTAGCACCGGCGCACCTCCGTGCCCCGGAGCGCCACCTAGTAACGGCGCACCGCCCTGCGCAGGCGAGCCTCCGTTCAAGGCACCTCCGTTGCCTGGTAGAGCGCCAGTCGAAGTGCCTCCGTGACCCGGGCTAGTACCGCCCGCGTGCCCTCCCAAACTCCAACCGCCGGAATCGGACTCGATACTTCGACCCCCGCATCCGATCAACGCCAGCGAGAGTGCAGCCGCGTTGCTTAACCAACCACCCTTCATGGCGCCCAGCATAGCGCTTTTCGCGAACGAGGAGGACCCGCACTCGGAATCTCCCGAGGGCCGCTCCGGGCCTTTTATCCCCAAAACAAAGGGGCTTTGCCTACGCCGAGAGCGCCAACAGGGCATGGCCGGTGATGTCCGATTGCAGAAAGTCCGAGATCGGCGAAACCGGGAACGCGCCATCAGCCCAGGCGGCTTCCTGCGCGACCGGATAGGTCTCTGCGCGCAGTTGATGTCGCTCGATGAAGCTGAGGGCCCGCGACACGGCGCTCTTGGCCTCGGCGTTCGACACCAGCTTGAGGGCCTCGACCGTGGCCGCCGTTCGCCCAAGCTCAGGCACTGGAGCCGGACCGACCCCGCCAAGATAGGGCGCCTTGTCGCGCACACTCGCGATGAGCAACTCCGTCGCCCGGCCGACGGCCAATTCGTTGCCGCGTTGCTGGGCAGCGAGCAACGTCCAGGGATTCCAGGCCTCGGACTCGAGCCCCAAAAGCACGCTCTGCCACAGCGCCTCGGGCGCACCCGCGCCGAGCGCGGCCACCACCTGTGCGGCGTGCCACGGCACCGCGAGCAGCGCGGGGTCCGCTGCGACTCGCTCGAGCCGAGCGCGTACATCGATACCCGCAAGGCAGGCGAGCGCCAAGGTCCCAGCCACGAGAGCCGGCTCTTCCGGCCACTCGGCAACCGGCTGCCCGAGCAACGCATTTTCGATTTCGCGCGCGAGAAAGCGGCGCGCGCGCGCCGCGGCGGCCTGGCCTTCGGGGTGAGCATCGAGCGCTCGCACGGTGATGGCCGCGCGCCCGTGCGCCATCGGTCCGGCTTCGGAGCTACCGCCGCTGTGCGGCTCAAGGCCAAATTGCACGGCGCCTGCGCGTCCAATGCGCGCGCGGAGCCAGCGCACCGCGCGCGTCGCCGCGTCGGCTGCAGGCTCGAACGCTTCCCCGCCGCGAGCGACGACGCGCTCTGTCTCGAACAAGAACAGGCCATCTTTGGGCCATTCAGCGCGCGCGCTGTCCGATTTGCGCTCGAGCGCGCTCAGGAATTCTTCGGGTCCCAGTCGATGATCGCGCGCGACGTCGGGCAACAACGTGAACG
>JAEUAF010000220.1 GCA_019695485.1 Sorangium sp. | reverse complement strand
ACGATTCCGCTGCCGTCACGAGTCAACGTTAGCGGCGGATTGCTGGGCGCACGCTGAAGTGTTCCGACATCGAACTCGGGACCGACCTCTACACCCGCGCGCGCGAGCCTGGCGGGTGTGACGCTCGCGATACACGCGAAGAGCAGGCAGGCGCGCTTCACGGCATCCCCGCCGTTGCAGCCGGGCAGAGCACGCGAGCGTCCGGGCCACCGTCGTAGTAGACGGCCTCGCCGTCGGTTGCGAGCCCACCCCAGCCGAGCCCCTCATCGAGTATTTCAGGGGCGCCCCCTGAAACGGGAACGCGAAGCAGCTTGCCGAGGTTGTCTCCCGCGGTGAAGTAGAACCTATCTCCGACGCGCACGAGTTCCTGAATCCCCCCAGGGCCGTCGCTGATGGTCGTTGCGACATGAGTTTCAAGATCGTACACGCGGATGCCCTCCCCGGCCGCGTACAGGAGGCCTTCTGAGAAGAGCAGCCGCGCCGGTCGGCCAAGGTCACCTCCCCACGCGACAGTGGAACTGCCATCGCCATTGAGCCGAAAAACAGCCGGTCCGGCTGTCGTGGAGGCAAAGTAGTAGAGGGTTTCGCCGTCCACCGCCAGCCGCGGGTCGCTCACGTTCTCCGCGACCATTTTGCGCCCATGGCCAGCGCGGTCGTAGCTGTAGATGGCTTTTGTCGAGCCGTCTGCCACAAAGAGTCGTGTCGTCGTGAGCGCGAGGTCGTTGGCTCCCTTCAGATCGACATCCAGCGTGACCAGCGCCTGAGCGCGGGTGATGCGATAGAGCGCCGAGCCGGCTCCCGCGAAGCCCTGCGTGGTCAGATACGCGTCATCCCCGCCCGTTCGAATCTGGACATAGAAGAGGTTGTCCGCGAGCTGGGTTTTCATGCCGCCCATCAGCGGAACCCGAAACAGGCGACCGAAGCCCGCGCTTTCAGCCAAGTACACACCATGGGGATTGACGCCGATGGCATCGCTGACGCCCACCGCGGCAAGCTCGATCGGGAGCAGCGCGCCCCGCGCGCCCGGCAGGTCGCACAAGTTTTGACGAAGCGCGGTCTCGGGGTCACTCCCCTGTTGCCCACAGGCGTCTAGCAGCGCCAAGCACACCGCTAGAACCCCAACTCCCACGGAAGGTCTCGACACACCACAGCCGTACCACGCCGGTCGCGATGACGCGATGACGCGATGACGCGATGACGCGATGCCCGTGCACGAGCTATCCCCGACGCTGGGGGGCTGTCGAGCACGGCCCAACCCCCGCCATCGGCTCGCCAGTTACCTGAAATAAATGGTGTCGATTTGAAGGAAGCCGGTCTCCGTGGGGCTGGCAAGCTCGCCGGTCCCGTCGAACGTCGCGCTGGGGGCGAAGACGATTCCGTTGCAGCGTGAGAGCACGGTGTCGCGGGCGGTGGTGTCCGGCGTCGTCCAGCCCTGGCCCGTGGTCCACGCGTCCTTTGCCCAGGAGGGGTAGCTCAGACTGTTGAGAGGGATGCTGATGGCGTTAACGATTGGGCCGACGTTGAGGTCGACTCCGAACTCTTGCCAGGCGCCGCCGAAGGCGTCGTCGTAAGCGCCGCTGGCCACGCGGACGCGCACGTTGCGAGCGGTATCGGTCTTCAGTCGAAGAACGAGCGTCGTGTAACTGCGGAGGTCGAATTCTTGGTAGGCGTTCGTGTTGAACCACAGGTTCACCCACTCGTTGTAGGTCGCACCCGGGTTCCTCGAGAAGGTGAAGTCGAAACGCAGATCCGCGCTCCCGTACAACGGGTTCGTGGCGTTCCAGCTGGTCCGAAAGGTCGAGAGCGGGTCGCTGTAGGCGGTGACTCCAGCTGGCGAAATGGGGTTCGTGGCGAACTCGAAATTACTGATACCTCCGATGTGGAGCCCGGTATCGGTGGTCGTGGCGTTGAGCTCGGCGTCGGTGGGCTCGGGCGCAGCCTTGGGCTCTTCGATCAGTCCGGCGGCAAGAAAGCTTTGGAAATCGACGATCGCGCGCTGCAAGGTCGCCGGAAATCCGAGGGCCGCGCTCTGCCAGTCCGTCGCGTTCACGGTCGGATCATTCACCAGCAGAGGTTCGATCTCCGCCATCCAGTGCGCCACCTTGATGTTCATAGTGGTGAACTTGAGCGGCCCGTCGAGCAGCATGGCGCCGAGCTCGGTGAAATGAGGAAAGCTCGTCTGCGCGAGGAGGTCGAGGAACGGGTCACAGCGGGGCGGCGTAATGGTGGTCGTGCCGTTGACTTCCCACACGGATCGCGGCGTACAATTGGCGGGCACGGAGTTCCAGTCGGGAACGGGCGCCGCGCTGACCCAGTCCTGCGGATGCATATAGGGATCGAAGTCCCAGAACGTGTTGTCGAGGTCCCAAGGGACGAGATGGAAGAGCGGAGTCGCGCTGTTGTCGTGATACCAAAAGTAGTTGTGGGGCGAGATCGGCGAGTAGAACGCCATGATTCCGTCCCAGTTCTTCAGCGCGCGATCGACAGCGACGTAGCGAAGGGTGTTCTCGATGTCGACCCAGGACGCCATCGTCTGTTGGAACGTAGCGGGCGTCGCCGCAGCGATGGCGGTTGCAAAATCGCGCATATCGGAGACGTCCCCGACGCTCTCGTTGGTTTGGAGCGCAGCCAGGAAGTCTGCGTCGGTCGCCTCGGTGCGAGGCCAAACCTCCTTGTAGAGGTTGCCGTCCGCGCCATCTGGAAAGTGAGCCTTGGCGTAGCGCCCGTCGATGTCTTCGACAGCGATGAAGAGGCCCTGATAAATGCCGTTGATGTAGACTTTGGCAGGGCGGGCACGCGGCGCGTCGACACCAAAGGCTCTGAACGTGTCGTACGCGAGCAGTTCGCGCAGCTTGGTAGCATCGCCCGAGGACGCGTGGAGGTTGATGCGCTTCAGGCCGTCGAGACGCGCGTTCGAGTCGTACTCATCGAATTTGATCTTGTACGAGAGCTTCGCGCATTCGGCCGCGTGACTGCGCACGCCGCCAAAATCGTCCCAGCAATGGTGGAGTGACCACGCACCTTTGTGTCGGAGGCCGACTTGGGCAAAGGTCGCGCCGTCGATTTGGGTTCCGCTCACGCTGGCCGCGGCGGGCTTGTACTCTTCGAGATCGCCGTGCTCTTCGAGCTCCGTCCAGTCGCTGGCGGCGATCGTCAGCCGAAACTCGAGGATGTTGTCTTCCGCGAACGCGACACCGCCGGGCGCAGGCTTGGTGGGAGGGCTGCTGACGCCGCCTGCGCCGGCTGCGCCGCCCTCGGTCGAGGTTGAGCCGGCTTCGGGTGCACCACCCGTGTTGGCCGCGGGGACGCCGCCGGCGGGCGCGCCTCCGTCAGCTGCTGGCGTTGAGATCGCGCCGCCCGCGCCCGCCTCGGGTGCGCCTGCGCCCGCCGTTGCCCCGCCTTCTGGCTTGGCGCCTGCGTGGCCGCCGCTACCGCCTTGTCCGGCCCCTCCTGCCGCGGGCGACTGCCCGCCCGCGCCAGCGCGGTATCCGACGTCATCCTCAAGAGAGGAGTCGTTCCCCCCGCATGCCCCGAACCAAGCCAACGCAGCCACAGAAAGCCACAACCCACGCATGGCGACAGGATAGCTTAGAACGCCTCCAAATTCATCCCAAGAACAGGCCCCCAGCGCGTCGGGCGAAACCTGCCTTCAGGGCCGCGAGCTGCAGGCGCGCTCAGCCGTCGCGCGTGCTTCGCTGGATGGCGACGCTCTTCAGGGCGACGCTGAAGGTTTCGGCCAGCGTCTCGTAGAATGCGCCGTCGTGGTGACTGACAGGCAGCGCAGCCACGCCCAGCAGTTGCCCTCCATAAGTGAGAGGCATGATGAAGGCGGAGCGCGATCGTAGCCGAGTGAGCGTCGGGGGGATGAGCTCTCGCGCGTCGAAGATGACGCGCTGCGGCTCGACATTTTGCAGGTCGAAACCAAATGCGAGCTTCAGTTCTTGCTCCCCAACCAGCTCCGAGATCGCGCACTCGTCGACACCCAAGTTCGGCAGAAATTCGGCCAATACGTGGGAGAGCCGCGCCGTCGGCCCGAACATTCTGAGCTGGAGTGCGCGGGTCAAACGGTGCAGCCGTTCGTGAGTCAACTCTTCGTGTGAACGGCGCAAGCGCCGCTCGAGTTCGTGAACCACCCAGTGGCCTTCCTCGATACGGAGTGCGTTGCGAGCCGCCAGCCGGCGCAATAAAGGCTCGAGTGCCTCCAGGTGTGCTCCCGTCGGCCCACGCAGCTGATTGGCGAGGGCTTCGATGATTGCGACCGCCACCTCCTCGCTTTGCTCCGAATGCGAGCCGGATACGGTCGCGCGCTCGTCGTTGGGCGACTCCAGGGCTGCCGGGAGGTCGGTCGGCGTGCACCCGCACGAGCGGCGCAGCACGAGATCCGTGTCGAGACGAACGCTATGCTCTCCAGGTCTGCCCTCGAGCACGTCGAGCAACTGGAGCGCGCTCGCCCTGCCGAGCTGGTCGAGCCGTTGGCGTGCCGTGGTGAGGGGCGGCTCGTAATGGCGCGCCAGCGCGATGTCATCGAAGCCAACTACTGCGATTTGATCCGGCACTCGCAGCCGACGACGGGCAAGCTCATCCATCACCCCGAGCGCGCTGTAATCGTTCGAGGCCAGGATCGCGTCGACCCGCGAGATGGGGATCTGCCTGGTGTCGAACAGATCGCACACGGCTCGCACGCCACTTTCGCGAGTGAAGTCGCCGCTCAGGATCAGCTCTTCGGCATAGGGTAAGGCGTGACGGCGCAAGGCGTCCGCGTAAGCCGCGAGGCGCGTCTGGGCCTCGGCGTTGCTCGGATTACCCGCTACGAAGGCGATTCGTTGATGGCCGTGAGTCAGCACCAGGTGATCGACTAGCTGGGCGATCCCACCCGCATCGTCGGTGGTCGCGTGGCGCACGCCCTCGGCAAGTCCAATGCTCGACACCGGTATTCGAAAGCGACGGAGCCAAGCACCGATGCCGTCGACCCCGATGTAGTGCCCGACCACGTTGGAAATGCACAGAACCGCGTCCACATTCGAGTCCTGCACCAGCTCGAAGATCTTGGTTCTCGCGTGACGTAGTAGGTTCGGATCGGAGAGGCCGGCGCCCGCGAAACAAACCACCGTACCCCCGCGCGCCTCCACTGTCTCGATCACGCTCCGACAAATGGCCCATTCGTACTCGTCGCTCAAATAAGCCGCGAGGAGAGCAATGCGCGGCGCGTTCTCTCGGGCGTCGTTCGTAGTCACGCTTGGACGCTACTCCAGATATGCTCGCTGGCCCAAACCGTCCGGTACGGTTCTGAGGGGACACTCGCCGATACGCCAAATTCATTCCTTAGGAATCTGACGTAAGTTACCCTACGACTTCCAGGGTGAGAGCCGGCTGCCATGCCATTTCAGGAAAGACCTCGGGGCTGAGGGCCTGGTTTCAGCTCCGCGGAAGTCGCACGCGGATCCACTCGATGATGTCCGCCATCACCTGTTCCTTCTCTTGTCCTCGGAGCCCGCCGTGTCGTGGAAGACCTGGCTGCCGTGGGGTTTGGCTGCACGGTCAGCGGTCCCGCGCAGGTTCAGGACCGGCAGCGTGATGAGTGGGAATTCCTTCTTCAGTCGCTCGTCCGCGCGCACGAGCTCGGCGACGGTCTGCGCTTCGTACCCCTCGTCGTCGGCAGTGCGCGAACGACAGACAGCCTCGAAGGTTTCGAGCGTGTAACGGCGATGTCGATCTCGCGTCGAACTCGCGCCGAAGGCTGCGCTCGTCAATCGGCGGCGGCGGGTGACTGCGGCGGCGCGAAGATACTAGTGCTGCGAAAGCCTGGCCCGGGCTTGCCGAACAGGTACCCCTGCAGCAGATCCGCGCCAAGGGCTTCGAGCGTGTCGCGCTCGAGCTCGGTCTCGACCCCTTCGCACACCACGCTCGTGCCAAGCTCTCGCTTGCAGACCGCGATCATGGATCGGACGATGCTCGCCTTGCGCGCCGAGGCATCGATACCCCGAATCAGGGACATATCTAGCTTCGCGACGTCCGGCTCCAGCTGACTGAAGCTCGCCAGGCCAGCGTAGCCGGCGCCCAAATCGTCGACCGCGATGCGAAAGCCAAGCTCGCGTAGCTTACGGATTCTTCCACGAACGTCGGCGACGCGCTCGAGCGAGACGCGCTCCGTGATCTCCAGCACGATATGTGCAGCATGGCTGGTGAGCGGTGCCCGTGCGTCGTAAAGGTCAGGGTCGCTGAGATCCGCGGCGTGCACGTTCACGAAGACGAGCCCTTTGGGAGCTGACTCGTCGAGGTGAAGCGCCACTCTGGAACGAATTCGCCTGCCGAGATCCTGAACCCGTCCGAGGCGCTCCGCAGCGTCAAACAACAGCCCGGGGTTCATGAGGGTCGGCTCAGCCGATCGCACGAGGGCCTCGTGACCGTAGA
>JAEUAF010000218.1 GCA_019695485.1 Sorangium sp. | reverse complement strand
GCCTGCGGCGGTAGCCCCCGCGTCTCCGCCTGCGCCTCCCGCACCTGGGTTGGTTCCCCCGGCGGGTGCGCCCGCGTCGTTGCCCGTACCGGCGCCGGAGCTCGCTCCGCCGCTCGATGACTTGCCGCCACTTGGCGAGGTTCCCCCGCTGGCCGGCGCTCCGCCGTTCGCTTGCCCGCCGCTGACTGCGCTTGCGCCACCTTTCGCGCTCGCGCCGCCGGTTGCGTGGGCGCCGCCCGTTGCTGCTGAGTTGTCGTCATCGTCGCCACACGCGACGACGAGACAGAGAGCGGAGGCCAAGGACGCGCCGTAGAGTAGAGTCTTCATGTGATATCCCGATCTGGTTTTCGTCGTGGGGCGCGGGGTACTTGGCGTCTCGAAGAGACGAGACGCCTGGACGCTTCGTCCGCGCATGAGTGGCGGACGGCGTTTTCTTGGAACCGGAACCCCGCGCCCCGCGGGTCCGACCTTCGGCCCGGCTGATGCCGAGCTACGACTCGGGCAGAAGGTCTCCTGGCTTCCGCGTCATCCTTCGGCAGTCCCTTCCCAGGCTCTTCGCCCAGTGGCTCTGACTGCGTTCGTCGGCGGTTACAGTGGCGGGGGCCGCACCGGATTCACACCGGCTTCCCTTGGCTCTGCTCGAGTGACAGGCCTCATGAGGCCCGTCGTCCCGGCGGATAACACGAGGCCTCGCTGTCCGCCAGCCTGAACGCCAAAGCAGCCGGCGCGGGATCTGTTGATTCGGGCGCTTCGGAGCGCTAAAAGCCCCGCTATGACCTTCGTCGTCACCGACAACTGCAAAGCATGCCGCTTCACCGACTGCGTCGCCGTTTGCCCGGTCGACTGCTTTCACGGCGACGCCGAGATGCTCTACATCGACCCGGGCGAGTGCATCGATTGCGGTGCCTGCGTGCCGGAGTGCCCGGTCGAAGCCATCTACGACGAGACGCAGCTGCCGGACGACAAGAAGAGCTACACCCAGTTGAACGCGGACAAGGCCCCCGGCCTCCCCGTCATCAACCAAAAGGGTGATCCGTTGCCGGGTGCCGAAGAGCGCAAGCAAGCTCTTGGCTTCTAGTCAGCGTGGGCCCGGGTCTTCACTCGGCGCCCTGCTTCGTGGCGGACGAGCGAGCGATTGCCGGCGCGCGCACCGGTAGCGTGTGCCGGCGGCGAGTGTGCGCCGCGTGGTCGTTCGACGACAGCGCGTGAACGCGCGTTCATAGCGGCGCGGCCCGTCGAATGGCGCCTCGTCGAGAAGCAGCGCCCATCCACGCGGAGTGGCTTAGCGATCGCTGGGGCATGCGCCTTGCTCAAGGACAGAGCATGCGCCGCGTCGCCCTACTCATCGCGTTTCTGCTGAGCGCCTGTGGTCCGGGGGGCGGCACCTATTGCCAGTCCGGGCCCCGCTACGGCACCCAGTGCTACACACAAAACGATGTTTCCGGCGGGCCGACGCCGACGCATGGTGGCGAAGACGGCCCACGCAAGGGCGAGCCGCCCGCGAAACCGCCCAAAGGCATGCCGCAGTGGTGAGCCGCCTTGTTAAAACTTCAGTTCCGCGTGCGTGCGGATTTCGAGCATGCCGCGCGCGCGCGGGTTCTGCGGATCCTGGAGTTGGGCGCCGAGCGCCGCGTTTTGAGTGCCGCCGGTGGGGAAGCCCTTGCCGGCGATGACCTCGACGCTGCCCTCCGAAATCGATTGAAACTCGGCCAGGCTGTGCGGCGCGTTCGGGCCGAGGCCGGGAAGGTCGAAGCTTGGCGAAGCAGAGTAGCGCTTGGTGTTGACGTTGAGCGTAACCTTTTGGCCTTCGACCTTCTCCACCTTGATCAAACGATAGGTGACGAGGTCGAGCCCGAGTACGCCGTCCCGGTACGTTGCCATCCAATACGCACCGACGCCGACGGGCTTGTCGGGATACGGCAGCGTCACGACTGCGAGCGTATCCGAGAGCGCACGCACGATGTCGGCGAGCTCCGGCCCTGCGCTTTTCGGGACCTCGAAGCGGTAGCCCGTGCCGGCGCCATCGGCGGCAATTTCGTACTCCACTTTAGAGCCCTTCAGCTTTGCAACTGCGGCTTCGAGGTCCTTCGGTGCGCCCGCGACGGCTACGTGCGCGCCGGTGACCTTGACGACGACGGGCACGGGCAGGCCCACGCCTGTCGCGCCGCCCGCCGCATCGGCCTTCGACTTTTGCGCTTCGAAGGTCACGGCGAATTCGACGGGGAGCCCGCCCCCTTCGCTCTGTTGAACAATTTGAATGGTGCCGCTCTGCTTCGAGCCCGCTTTAGGCTGCACTGGCACCAGCGTGATCCGCGGATCCGCGCCATCACTGCCGAGCGTCACTTTCGGAGGCGCGCCACGGGGCAGTTCTCGATCGGCGCCGCCCGGCCCGAAGATTCCGTTCGGCGGCGGGCCACCTTGGGCGGTGTTTGGTCCAGCGGCGGGGGCGCGCGTGGATGCTGCAGCCATCGCCTGCGCAAGATCCGGATCGATGGCGGACGCTTTGCTCGCGCCGGCGTCGACATGCTTCGCGGCGTCGGCGGAAGGGCTCTCCTTCTCACACGCCACCAAAAGACCGGCCAGACTGACAAGAATCGCGGCGCGACACGACATTCGGTTTCGCCTCACGGTGGTGATAGGGGCTCGCGCGTGGCGAGCGTGGGCTTTCTTACCCATTGGCCGAGCGATGTCCAGGGCGGGCGGGTGTCAGCCCCGCAGCCCCACTGACCTAGTGGCCGATTACGGCCGGTGTGCGTGATAGGTTGGCGCGCGTGGATCCCCTCGGAATGACCTCACGTTGGGTGGCCGCGGCGCGGGCGAGAGAGTCGGCCCGCCCTGACGGCTTGTTCGTCGATGCGTTGGCAGGCGCGCTCGCTGGCGAGGCCGGTCAGCGCATGCTCGCGGAGTTCGAGGCCGGCGCGCAATCGCCCTCGACAGAGCCGTCTGACGGCACGGTGTATCTCGCGATCCGAACTCGCTTCTTCGACGATCGTTTGTTGGCGGGAGCCGCGTCGGGCGTGCGACAATTCGTGATCCTTGCCGCGGGGATGGACACGCGCGCCCTTCGTCTAGCGTGGCCAGCTGGTACCCGCGTTTTCGAAGTGGAGCGCACGGACGTGCTCGACTACAAGGAGAGCGTGCTCGCGAGTCTCGGCGCCACGTCGCGCGCCGAACGCATTCTCGTTCGCCAGGATCTGCGCGAGGACTTCGGCGCCGCGCTCGAACTCGCCGGCTTCGCCCGCGGCGAGCCCGCGTTCTTCCTGATCGAGGGTTTGTTTCCCTACCTGCCGAACGAGACCGAAGCCTCACGCTTACTGGCGGCCGTCGCGATGCTCGCCGCGCCCGGCAGCTCGATCGCTTGCGACTTGATTGGAGAGAGCTTCCTCGCCTCGCCCTGGACGCAGCCGCACCTCCGAAAGCTCGCCTCGCGCGGCGTGCCATGGCAATTCGGGACGGACCAGCCCGAGGAGTTACTGGCTCGACACGGCTTCAACGAGGTCGAGGTGAAGCAGCCGGGTGAGGTCGGCCACGGCCGCTGGCCCTACCCCACGGCTCCGCGCAGCATCCCCGGAATTCCGCGCACCTACTTGCTGGTGGCGCGGGGCGCTGAGAGCTGATTCCGCGCTTCGTTCAGGGTCACTCGAACGGGCTTACGTCGCCGGCGCCAGCGCGCACGACTTTGGGGGTCTCTCCGGAAATGTCGACCACGGTGGTCGGAACGACTCCGCCACCACCCGCGTCGAGCACCAGCGCCAGCCCACGAAACTCGATTTCCAGCTCGTGCGGATCTGGGTTTGGCGCGGCGCCGTGGCGCGCAGCCGTACTCGAGATGATGGGTCGGCCGAGCTCAGCTGCCAGCGCGAGCGCGACAGGGTGATTCGGGATGCGCACGCCGACCGTCTTGCGCGGAGTCTGAATCAAGCGCGGCACCTCGCGCGTGGCGTCGAGAATGAAGCAGTAAGGCCCGGGCAGATACTGCTTGAGGATGCGGTAAGCACGGTCGTGCAACACCGCATATTTCGCGACGTCACCCAGGTTTTGGCACACGAACGCCAGCATGTGCGAGCGATCCATGCCCTTGATTTGATAGAGCTTGTCGACGGCCTTCTTGTTGAACAGATCGCAGCCGAGCCCGTAGCAAGTATCGGTCGGATAAGCGATGACTTCACCCGACGCCAGCGCATCGACCGCGCGGCGGATTTTTCGGGGTTCGGGCGTAACCGGATTGATCTCTAGAAGCATGACTCAAGGCCGCAAAGCGAGCAGACGCACGGTGCGAGGAGGCACCGGCAGCTCGAAGGCCCCGAACTTAGCATGAAACACCGAATCGTCGAGCACATCCTCGGCGCGCGCTGCGCCCGAATCCGCGATGCGAGCCGCCAGCGTATCAGCCGTGGGGTTGATGGCGAATAGCGCCCGCGGCAAACCGTGCGAGTCGTGCAGCACCGTCACATTGAGCTCGCTCGGCGTCGCCGCGAGCGCGGGAAGCTCGAGCTGCTCGGCGGCATGATCGATGACGCTCGTGAGGCGGCCGACGTCGAAATCTAGCAGCGTCGGGATGGCGCGGTCGTAGGCGTGGCGCAGCACTCCCGGGGGTTCGCGGGGGGTCAACGTCTCGTCGCGCTGCGGGAAATGCGGGCCAATGCTGAGGGCGCGACCCTCCTTCAAGCCGCGTCCAGCGGCCTTCATGATGCTGCGTTCGAGACCACCTGCACAGATTACGATGGTCCAGCGCGCCTGCTCGATGCTCGACTCGATCAGATCGCCCCCCACGACGGCGAACGGAATGCGGCGCCGCTCGAACTCTGCCTGGAACCAGCGCAGGAAGCGCTCGGCGTCGAGCGCGAACGGGGCGCCCAGATCGAGTTCGTCTTCGAGCTGAGCGTCGGTCACGCCGCCGCCCGCAATCTGAAACATCACCGCGCTGAGCGGACCGAAGGCGTGCATCACGCGCTGCATGCGGCGCAGACTGCGTGGAACCACCAAGTGTACGGGGGTCTGCCGCGTCAACTCGTGTAGGCGTAAGCTTTCGAAGGCGCGCCCGAGCTTGCGCCAGAAGTCGGCGCTCGCACGGGGTTTGCCGTGCCTGTCGAACGGCGCGCCGATCCAGCGGTCGCGCTCGACGGCCATGTACAAGTTGTAGCCACGCAGCCCGTAGGCGAGCGCGGTGAGCGCCGTGAATTCATTGTCCGCCTGGGTCAAGGCCGGAAAGAACGGCGGGAAGCCCGCGCCGAGCTCGCAGGCAAAGGAGGGCACACCGAGCGCCTCGGAGCGCACGGCGAGATCGCTCGTTCTGTGCGCAATCGCCGCGCGCTGCTCGGGGCTCGCCAAGTGGTAGTAGTCGAGCCCTACGAGGTCGACGACGTGTTGCACGCGGCCCGGATCGAGAGGCGTGAGCCCTTCGCCGATCGGAAAATTGTGCGAGGTCGGCACCTCGACCCCGGCCTCGCTCAGCACATCGCCGAGCTTCTTGAAGCTCGCGGCGAGCAGCGCTTCCTGCGCCTCCGCCCAGTCGAGATGACGGCCGAGATCGCGCGAAGTGAGCGCATCGAACTGCTTCGGCGGGTCGAGCTCGAGCGTTTCGACGTCGTAGCCGAGCGCTCGCGACAGCTCGGCGGGCGACTCGTATTTTTGCCGAAGAAACTTGTGGTAACTGCGAACGGCGTCGGGGTGATAATCCTGGTCGTACACGCCGTCGCGAAAGTACATCGCGCCTTCGTTGTCGACCTGCATCATCACCACGGGCCCGTCGGGGAAGCAGAGCGGCGCGCACAGCTTGCCGACGGCCGCGAGCCAGTGCGCGGCTTCTTGTTGGAACTTCTTGCTCGCGTAGCTCGGCACCGGAAAGGCGAGTGGCGGCACTGGCAACACCACGGGGCGGCCGGCGGCGGAGCGCGCCTGACACTCCGCGTCCCAGATGATGCGCTCCGGAATGCCGAAGTAGGTCAGCTCGGCGTTGATGTGCGGACCCGGTCGCACGATGGCGTAGAGGCCGAGCTCCGCCGAGAGCTTGAGAAAGGCGACCAGGTCGAGCCGCGCGTCGCTGCTACCGAAGTCGTAGATACCGGGCGCCGTCTCGTGCACGCCCCAAGGCACGTAGGTGTCGACCAAGCCGAGCCCCAAGCTCTTTACGGCTTCGAGCGCTGGGCGCCAGGCGTGTGGCTCCAGACGAAAGTAGTGAACGCTGCCGGCGAGCAGCGGTAGCTCGCGCCCTTCCAGCAAAAGCCCTGCGCGGCACAGCCGCGCCCGCCGTGGATGCGGGTCCGGTTCATCGCCTTTGCGTGACATGGGGGCGTCCTATAACACGGGGAACCGCTGCGCCGCGGCTGGTTGCCGACTTGTCACGCCGGGCGGAAAACGTCGGCTTTTCTTGAGCGAAGCCCCTCAGATTGGATTTTTCCGGAATGTGTCGGCCAAAAGGTGCGCGTGTTAACCCTTGGCGGTGTTCGTGCGTCACGCTGTCGGCATACTCGCGCTGACGTGCCTGTTGGGCTCGTGTCAGGCGGAGCATTCTGCGCGTCCTCCAAGGGGCGCGCCGCAGGCTGCCGCGCCCAGCGCTGGCCGCAGCGCGAATGACCGCGGGTCAGCTGAGGGCGGCGCGTCGCGACAGCCCGTCGCACCCGCCGAGCACGAAGACGAGGCCGCGCTCGAGCGTCGCTATGGTGGCGCGGCAGCGCTGACGCGGTTCGAAGGTGAAGTAAGCTACTACAGCGACGCGCTCGCTGGGCACCCGACGGCGAGCGGTGAGCCGTACCAGCCTGCCGCGTTTACGGCCGCGCACCGCACGCTGCCGTTCGGGAGCGTGGTGCGTGTGTTGCGCGCTGATAGCGGCGCTGCCGTCTACGTACGCATCAACGATCGGGGGCCGTTCGTGCGCGGGCGCGTGCTCGACTTGTCGATGGCGGCGGCGCAGCGGCTTGGGCTGGTGGGGCGCGGCGTGCTCCGCGTGCGCGTCGAAGTCGTCGAAAAAGGCCGTGAGAAAACTAGGGCCCGTCGCCGAAAAGGCAGACGGTGATAAGGTGACACCCCGTGCGTGTGCGATTCGGTTTACGAAGTGCGGCAGAGCAACGAACCCTCGCTGATTTCGATCGGGCCGCGGCGGCCCTGATTTCTGCGGCGGCGGCGGAGCCGCGTTCCGCGACCTGGTGGCAGAAGCGGGTGCGCGAGCTCGAGGTAGGGCTGTCGATGGAGCTTGGCGACCACGCCATCGTGGTGCGCCCCACCTCGCGTGCAGTCACCCCGCTCGCCGAGCGCTTTCGTGAACTCGCTCCCGCCTCGCTCCGCATCGTGAGTCGACGTCCCGCGCTGGGCTTCGAGCTAGCCGTGAAGCGAGCTCCGCGTTTCGAGCGGGCGTTGTCGGCAGCGACTGCCCGCGCCGGTTTCACCCGTGGGCATCTGCTCGAGATCATCGTGAACCTACCGGGCGCCACCGGCAGCGAGGCGGAGAGCGCGGCGGTCGAACTCCTGGTTTGGGACGTGCTCGGCGAGCGTCTTGCCGACGACTGGGTTGGCGCCGTGGCAGTCGTTCCCGCGCCGCGCGGCGGTCCGCTCAAGCTGGTCGCCGGCACGCCCGAACAGGGATTCGCCCTGCGTGATCTGAAAATGACGGTGGACGCGGCCGTGGCGGGCGTCGGCGCAGGCCTGCCCGAAAAGCCTCATTTTGCCGCGGCGGCGAATGACGAGTGGACCCTTTTCGAACTCGACCCCGAGCCCTCCGACGAGGACTTTGCCTTCGAAGACGATCTGGCCATGGCGAGCACTTGCGTGCCCGAGGCGCTCAAGTGTCACCTCGAGCAGCGGCCGTTTTCGTCCGTGCGCTTCTCGCGCCACGGTGAGCTATTTTTCTATTTGAAGTATGCCGAGCGGGGCGCGCCGGAAACGCGTCTCAAACGCCGCGTGCTGCTCGAGGACCAGCTCGACAGTGCACTCGTCGCTGCACGGCTGGGACGCGTGGTCGGGGGCGGCCTCGGCTTGCGCTATTCGTATGTGCATTTCGCGCTCGCCGAAGCGGAGCGCGCCGTGGCGATCATCTGCGACATAGCGAAGTCGCAGAAGCTCGCGAAGCGAAGCTGGGTGCTCCCCTTCGATACCGACCTGGCCGCGGAGTGGGCGGAGGTGTGGCCCGCTGCGCCGCCGCCGCCCCGCCCCGCGTCAGAGTCGGGTGAGTAGCTCCGCGAGATCGGCCAACACCGGCTCGCTCGTCAAATCGCGCAGGGCTTGTCTGGCCTTTTCGATGGTCGGACCGACGAAGCCCAGGAAATCTGGGTTTCGATGCTTACGGTCGATGAACACGAAACGGCCTGCGTCTTTGAGCTTTCGCTGCACGGTAACCAGCCGAAACTCGTAACCGATGCGCGCGCGTTCGCTCGCGTCGAGCCCCGTGTGAAGAGCAAATTCGTCCAGGCGAGCCTCGATGAATTCGGGCGAGAACGTCTGATAGCTGTCGTTGAGGAGCGCCACCATGTCGTAGACGCGCGGGCCGAGCATGGCGTCCTGAAAGTCGATCCACGCCAGGCCGAGTTCGCCGTTCGCCCGGCGCACCACCATTAGGTTCCGACTTTGGTAGTCACGGTGCACGAAGCCACGCGGCCAGCTAGCGATCGTCTCCGCCAGATAGGTCGCCGCTCGCTCGAAGATTTCGCTGTCGCGCGGACTCAGGCGGACGCCGCGCGCATCGAGCGCCCATTCCCGAAAATGCTCGACCTCCCAACGCAGAAGCTCTTCGTCGAAGGCGCGTTCCAGGACCACCGAACCCGCCGGCAGCGGCGACAGCGCTTTTTGGGCTCGGGCCAGCTCGCGAACCGCGCAGACGTACAGGGCTTCGCGGTCACCCGGGTTCGCGGCCAGGTGCTGGGCCAGCGTGTCACCCAGATCTTCGACCAGGATGAGGCCGTCGTCGCAGGCTGCGCCGAGCAACGCGGGCACGCGGACGCCGTGTGCGTCGAGCAAGTCGCGCACTTCGAGAAACGGCCAGCCTCTCGACACGCTGGAGGCCTTGGCGATTTCGTGGCTTTGGACGGGCACGTACATCGCGACGAGGCTGCCCCCGCCCTTGGTTTTCACGCGGAAGAAGCGCCGAACCGAGGCTCCGCCCACAATCTCCTCGAACGCCAGCGGCGGCGGGGTTCCCGTCGCCGATGCGACCAGCCGTTCGAGGGATGAGAGCGGGAGGGGGGAGGCCTCGACCATAGACTCCCGTTTTTAGCTCCCTTCCGGGCGTCTGACCATTCCGAGACTGCGCGCTTTCTGGGACGGCCTTTGCGTGGGGCTCCGGCGCGGTGCAATAGTCCGCGGACTTCGGACGGAACAGTGATTGATTCGCGTAGGCTAGAAGCTCGTTTCGAGCGCATTCTTCGGGCGTTCGACAGCGATCCTGCGGCTCCATGTGGGAACATGAGCGTGCTCGGAGCGCTTGGGCGCTGGGGCGCGCGCGTCGTGGAATGGAATCAACGCATCGACCTGACCGCCGCGCGATCCGACGATGAGCTGGTAGATTTGTTGCTCGCGGACGCCGCGGCAGTGGCAAAGTTTGGGCGAGCCAGCCTGCGCGGCCGCTGCGTCGACGTGGGTAGTGGAGCGGGCGGGCCGGGCCTTGCGCTCGCGCTGCTGGCAAACCAACTCGAGCTCACGCTCGTCGAGCCGAAGGCCAAAAGGGTCGCCTTTTTGCGCAGCGTGGTCGGCGAGCTGGGACGAGCGGACTTACGGGTTCAGCGCGCGCGGTCGGACGAAGTGGCGAGCGGGAGCTTTGACGTCGCCATTTCACGAGCCACTTTCGCGCCCGCCGAGTGGTTGACCGAAGGGGGCCGGCTCGCGCTCTCGCGTGTTTGGGTGCTGCTCGCCCAAGGTGACGCGCCCGAGTCGCCGGACTTCGAGCTCGAGCTCGACCAGCGCTATGTCTGGCCGCTGACCGGGGCTCCGCGGCGTGTGCTGATGTACGTTCGGCGAGGATCTACGGACGCACAGCCATTCTGAGCCGCACCGCTCAAACCGAAAAGTTGCAGTCTGACGACGATTCGTTGACGGCTTTCGCCGTGGGAACAGGGCCGCGTCGAGCATGCGCTGGCGCCTTCGCGGTTATGAGGGAAGATTTGCG
>JAEUAF010000179.1 GCA_019695485.1 Sorangium sp. | reverse complement strand
ACTCTCCTCTGAGTCGTCGAACAATACATCGACGCCGGCCGCGCTGAGAGCATCGTAGAGCGCGGAGGCCGCGCGGCGCGAGGCGGGCTCCGCATTGGCGGCGAAAATCAGCGCGAGGTAGGGCGCGATACGTTCCGGCCACACCAGACCTCGCTCATCCCGCCGCTGCTCGACGACCGTGGAAATCAGGCGGGTCACGCCAAGGCCGTAGCACCCCATCTGCAGCGGCCGGCTCCCGCCGGGGTCGCGAATCGCCGCGCCGAAGGCCGTCGCGTAGCTCGTGCCCAGCTTGAAGACGTGCGCGATCTCCACGCCACGCAGCGCGCCGAGCGCCTCCCCGCATTCCGGACAAGCGTCGCCTTCGCTCGCCAGCGCGAGGTCCGTGAACAGATCGACGCGAAAATCCCGCCCCGCGTGGAGGTTAGTGGCGAGCGTCGAAACCCGCAGCGCGGGCACGAAGAAGCCGCCTCCCTGACGAACACTCTCGTCCGCGACAACCCACACGGAGCGCGGCGTGCGCAGCAGAGAAACCCACTCGTAGCTCGCGCCGAGCGCGACGAGCTCCTCGGCACGCGCTAGGTGGAGGCCCTGCGTTGGAACACCGGAACGTCGCAAAGCAGCACGCAGTTTGTCTACATTGAGCTCCAAATTCAGGGGAATCACCGCGAGCACCACGCGTCCAGCCGCGATGAACGGAATCGTAGCCAGGCGCTTGTCGACGCCAAGGCCGAGCTCCGCCGCGACCGCTTCGAGCCCGATCGAATCTGGAACTCTGACCTCCCGCGCCGGCAGCGCATCGAGCAAGGGCGGCCGGCGGCGCTGAAACGACGCACATTCGATGCTAGCCGCATACCTGCAGGCCCCACAGCGCAGCGCCGCAATCTGAGAGGCACGCGGCAAAGGGGCGATGAATTCTTCGGAGCAGTCGCCGCCCATCGTCCCGCTGTCGGCCGCGACGCGCTCGCTCTGCACGCCACAGAGCTCGAGCACATTCGAGAACGCACGACTCATGCGTTGGTAGACCACTTCGAGATCGGCTCCGTCAGCGTGGAAGCTGTAAGCGTCGGCCATCACGAATTCCCGCGTGCGAAACAGGCCGCGACCGGCGGACCCCGAGTGGTCGCGAAAACGCGGCGCGATCTGGAAGAGCGTGCGCGGCAGATCGCCGAGGTCGCGCACGCAGGCAGCGGCGAGCAGCGCCGCCACCTCCTCGTGAGTCGGAGCGAGAACCCAGCGCTGGTCGCCCGCGGCGCGCGCGCGGAACAGCTGATCAGCGAAGCCCTCAGCGCGCGTACCGTCAGCGCCGAGCGGCGTCTGCCAAAGGGACTCGGGTTGCAGCAGCGGCATGCTGACCTCCTGAGCGCCACCCCTGGACAACTCCTCACGAACGACCGCGCTGACACGCGAAAGGACACGCTGGCCGAGCGGCAACAGCGAATACAGCCCCTCTGACAGCTCACGGATATAACCCGCCTGGGTAAGCAAATCGGCCTCCGGTTCGCGCGCGGAGGCGTGGGCGGTCAAAAGCTGCGAGCGTCGCATAGCGTTCCGAAACCCTAACGGAAGCGCGGCGGCTCGTCGCGCGTCAAGCAGCGCCGCAGCCCTGCCGGCCGCGATTTTCCGCCGCGCTCGGGCAGCAAAAGCCCGTGTAAGATGCCACGCATGAGGAACCGGCTCTCGAGCATCGTCGCCCGCGCGAGCTCCCTGCAAGAGCGTCTTCGGCCTGAATTTGCGGAGCTCGACGCCGAGAGCTCGTCAGACATCGTCGACGCCAGACTGCGACGCTGGCGCGAAATAGTAGCCCAGGGCGACACGGCGGCGTTCGCGCAGCGCTTGGCCTGGGATGGTCTCGACGAAGCGAGCGCGCGTCGCGCGCTCGGGGCCTGTGCCTTGCGCCCCGACGCGGCGTTGCCAAGTTGGGCCAACGTCTTGGCCGAGGTCCTGGGCTCGACCGAGCACGCCGAGGCGAGGGATCGTTGCCTCGATGCCGGGCACCCAGTCCCGTTCGAGGATCTGTTGCTACCGTTCGTGCGCTGGGCGCGGGCGGCGTGTCAGCAAGCCGCGGGAGCCGCCTACGCGCGCTTCGAAGCCGCGGCCCAGGCGTCGCTCGAACGCCAGCTCTTGGAGTGGCTCTCGCTGCGCGCGGCGCGCACCTTCGCCCTCGAGCTCTCGCTCGAACTCGCCGAGCAGCACTCTGACTTCGACAGACTGCTATCGCAGAGCGAGCCCTCGCGCGCAGGCTACGCCGCCTTCGTCGCGCGACAGTTGGACTCCGGGCTGCTCGAGCTGTTCGAGGAATACAGCGTGCTCGCGCGCGTGCTCGCCACGACCGCCGAGCTCTGGGTGGCTGCAACCGCGGAGCTTGTCACGCGCTTCTGTGCGCATGCCGAGGAGCTGCAAAACAAAGGCTTCATCGGCGCGGATCTGCGCGTCGTGGGCGTAGACGCGGCACTCTCGGATCCTCACCGTGGCCTACGCGGCGTGGCAATTCTGACGCTCGGTTCGGGTCACCGCATCGTCTACAAGCCACGCGAGCTTGGGATCGAGCTCGGTTGGAACGAATTGCTCGCGGAGCTCACGCGCTGGGGCGCGCCGCTCGCGCTGCGCACGTTTCGCGTGCTCGATTGCGGCAGCTACGGCTTCGTCGAGCACGTCGCCTCCGTGCCCGTTCGCGACGCAGCCGAGGCGCGTCGCTACTTCGAGCACGCCGGAGCCTTGCTCGCAGTCGTCTACTTACTGGAGGGAGTGGATTGTCATGCTGGCAACGTGATCGGAAGCGGCGAACAGCCGGTGCTGATCGATGTCGAGACCCTGCTTTGCCCCGTGCCTCGGGAATCCACACGCGTTTCGGACGCGGTGCGCGTGGCGCGCGAGCGCTTGGCCCACTCGGTGTTGGCCACCTACCTGCTCCCCTGCTGGTCGCGAAACATCGAACAACCTGACGAAGTGTTCGATGGGAGCGGCTTCGGCGCGGAGCGCGATCCCGACCACCTGCTGACTCGCAGGCGCTGGTCGTGGGTGAACACCGACGCAATGGCGCTCGGCCGCACCAAGCTCGATGCGAGCGCGTCCGTACGTGCTGAGCGGGCGGACGGGGGCGCGCTCGGCGTCTCAGACTTCGAGACCGAACTCGTGAACGGCTTTGTCGCCATGTACCATTTCCTTTTGAGCACGCGCGCGGCGCTGCTGGCTGAAGCCAGCCCGTTTCAGCGCCTGCAAAAGGCCGAGGTGCGCTTCGTGTTCCGGCGGACCTCGGTCTACGGCGTGCTGCTCGAACGCCTCCGACGACCCGAACTGTTGCGAGACGGCGTGGAGCGCAGCCTGCAGATCGAGCAACTGGCGAGCGCCGCCCTCTCGAACACGCGCCATGACGCGCGCCCCGGCTGGGTCGCCATTTGGCGAAGTGAGCGCGACGCCGTCGAGCGCGGCGACGTGCCGTACTTCTCCGCCTTGGCCGGCGACGACGCGCTCAGACTCGAAGGCGGCATCCAGATCGACGGCTGGTTCGCCGAGCCGAGTCATCGAGCCGTCCTGCGACGCTTCTCGACCTGGAGCGAAAACGACCTCGCTTTTCAGGTCGATTTGATGCGTTCGGCCGTGCGCGCGCGGGCGCCCCGAGAGTCGCGCAGCGAGCGAGTGACGGCGTTGCGCAACGCAAAGGCGCCCCCTGTCAAGGAGCGGACTGTGACAGGCTCCGCACTTTGGCTGGAAGAAGCGCTGGCCATCGCAGACGGCTTGGCCGAAAGCGCAATCCGTGGCGCCGACGGCAGCGCGGCCTGGCTCGAGCCCGCCTGGTCGCGCGAGCAGACGCTCGCCGCCAACGGACGCGAACTCGACGTCGTGCGTGAAAGCCTCTACGACGGGGCCGTTGGCATCGGGCTCTTCCTCGCAGCAGCGGCGCAAAGCTCGGGAAGAAGCGATCTCGGCGAGTTGGCGCTCGGTGCCGTGCGACCAGTGCTGCTCGAGCTCGAGCTGCGCGGAGAAGAGCTTGTCAGCGAGCTTGGCATCGGCGGCCTGTCGGGGCTTGGCTCAATCGCGTACGGCCTCGTGAGCATGGCTCGGCTGCTCGCGGAGCCCTCGTTGCTGAACGGGGCTGAACGTGCCGCCGCGCTCATCACATCTGCTCGCATCGACGCCGACGCCGCCCTCGACGTGAGCGCGGGCTCGGCCGGCGCCTTGCTCGGCCTGCTCGCGCTGCATTCACGGACCCAGAATCCCTCGACGCTCGGGAGTGCGCAGCGCTGCGCCGAGCGCTTGCTCTCGCGCGTCGAATCCACGCCGTCCGGCGAGCGCAGCATTCGCTCACTCGACGGAAACTTTCTAGCGGGCTTCGCACACGGCGCGGCAGGCTTCGCCTACGCGCTTGTGCGCCTCCACCAAGTCGCGCCAGATCCTCGCCTGATCGAGGCTGCCTCGGCGTTGTGGGACTTCGAACGCAGCGTTTATTCCTCCGAGCTCGGCGACTGGCCCGACCTCAGGCTCCAGACTTCCACGCGAAGAGCTGGCGGGTTTTGTCACGGCGCACCCGGCATCGCGCTCGGGCGCCTCGGATCCGAGCCCGAGTTCAGCGACGCCCGACACCGAACAGAGATCGAGCGCGCCCTCGCCGCCACCATCGAGCACGCGGAGCGCACTCCCGATCACTTGTGCTGTGGCGGATTCGGGCGCGTAGAGACGCTCGCCGTCGCCGCGAGGGTACTCGGACGCCCCGAGTTACGCGACCGAGCCGAGCGACTTTCGCGCGTGCTGCTAGTCCGCGCGTGGGACGCCGGCGGCTACACGCTGGCTCAGCCCCCTTCAGGTCAGCTCGCCTGCCGAGGCCTCTTTCAAGGCTTGGCGGGCATCGGCTTCACGCTGCTCCGCCTCGCAAAGCCCGACGCCCTACCCGAACCGCTCCTTCTACGTTGACCGAGCGGCAGCTACCACTGGATCGGACACTGGCCGAAGGTGTCCTTTAGCTTCGTCGTCGTGCGCGCCGCCATGCCGCCCGAGACCTGGTCGAGCTCGGCCTGCGACAGGGAGCGATCTTCGGCAACCAGCGGACCTGGCACCACCAGATTGATCACGTCAGGCGAGTTCTCATGCACCTGAACCCGCACTCCCTTCGGAAATTGGACGCCGAATTCCTGCTCGATGGCGCTCTTCGGGTCCTTCATGAGGCGCTCCCGAAAATTGCCGTCTTTCATGGCCCGCTTGATGATGTCGCGCGTAGTTCCCATAACCGCTAAGGCTATCATAATGCCCGCCCACTCGGTAAGGCTCTCTCAGGGAGCCCACTTGGATGCCACGTTCGCGACGGCGGGCATCCGAATTCCGGCGCTCCAGCGCTTCGTGTGTCACGTCGCAGCGGAGCTTCGGGGCGGCCGCTCACTCGCGGCTGCTTCGCGATCGGCCGCGCAGCTTTTCCCGAAACAAGCACTGGCCTTCGAGATCGCCGACGACGACGCGACGCTCGAAGCAGGCTTTGCGCTGCGAGACGCGCTCACGTTTCCGAACGAGCCAATCCCCCACAGCCTCGACTTCGAGCGCAACGGCAAGGGTCTGGCGATTGAGCTCAATGGCCTGCTCGCCCGCGACATGCGCGCCATGCTGGAACTTTGTGGGAGTGGCCGACGAAGCCCGGAGGAGGTGGCGCGAAGCTTGGACGAGCCGCTTTCGTCGCTGTTCGAGTCACTCCTCGGGTATGGGATATTGGTCGCCGACGACCCACCCAATCGAGCCCCCGCGCGGCTCCGAAGCGAGCCCGGTGTGACTCGACTTCAGCATGCAAGCCTGCTGTTTAGGGGAAAGCGCGCCGGCATCCTGCTCGACCCGCATCTTCATTCGAGCTACGAGCCCTCGGATCTGGCCGATAGCTTCCTGCGCAGCGAGCTCGAAGGCCTGGTCGACGCGATCGTGATCTCGCACGGACACGGCGATCACTTCCACGTGCCGACGCTCATGACCTTTCCGGCCGATACCCTGATCGTCGTGCCGAAGGTGCCGCGTGAAAGCATGTTGTGCCCAGACCTCGCTGCCACCCTGCGCGCGCTCGGGTTTTCGCGCGTCGTCGCCCTCGATTGGTTTTCGGCTCCGCTTTGCGTCGGAGATCTCGAGCTCTCGGCCTTACCGTTCTACGGCGAACAGCCCTTGCTCTCGGAAGTGCCGCGGCACCCGGATCTCAGAAACCACGGCAATACCTACGTGGTGCGGCACGAGTCGTATACCAGCTGGCTGTTGGTCGATTCCGGCAACGACTGCACGGGCCGCATGACGGAGGTAGCCTGGCAAGTGCGCGCGCGCTTCGGCCATATCGACCATGTGCTCTCGAACCTGCGGGAATTCTCGCTCCACACGCCGCTCTACATCACGGGCGGTCACTATTGGCTATCGCTCTCACCGGATCAGCTGCGTCGCTTCGCAGCGATGGGCAAGGATGTGATCACGCTCGGGCCGCGCGGCGTCGCAGAAATTTGTAAAATCGTGGGAGCGCGTCGCGCGCTGCCCTACGCCCACTGGTGGAGTGCGCCGTTCGGCGACCCCAGCGAGCGTGAACGCGAGCTCTCGGCAGAACTGCAACGAGAACTCACCCGCCTCGGCGCCCCGACGACGGTCCGCCCCTGGCGCATCGGCGATAGCGAGCGCTGAACGCAGGCACATCCGCGAGGGCGTTTAACCTCGACACGGACGACAGCGCATCGCTACAAGGTGCAACACTGCCATTTCGCGGCGAGATACTTCTCGACGGCAGCGCGCTCAGTGCTGTCGAGGGCGCGCGTGAAGAGCAAGAGCTCGCCAACGCGGGCGCCCAAGGGTGCGCAATCTGCGTACAGCGTGCCGCCGATGAAATTCTGAGTGCGCGTGACGACCGCAGGCAGATCGAACGGCGACGACGCGAGAATCTGGCCGTTCAGACGGAGCTCCACGCTGCTGTCGGAGTGAACGACCTCGATCACGACGCGACGATTGAGCTCGAGCGCGTTGTCGGGGCCCGCCAGCGAACTCGCCGACACCTCGTACTGCAACGAGCCCTGGTGTCGACCGACCTCCAGATCGTCCAGTTCCGCCCCGTTCGAGAGCTGTAGAAACGAGGGACACTTGTTGTCGACAGTCACTTCCACGACGGCGAAAAAGCTGACACCTGCGCTGAAGTCGCTGAAGCCCTCGGGCAACGACAGCCGGTCGTCGTTGCCATCGAAGCCGATCAGGGCGCGCTGATCGCTCTCGGAGTGCACGAGCGTGGGACACCAGGCGCCGACCATTTGCGTCGCGTCGAGCTTTGCGCTCGACTGGTCCGGCCATTTGCAAACGCTGCCGCTCGTTTGAGCCACGACATTCGCGGCGTCGAGCCACAGTGTCAATCCGTCCTTTACGGGCAGCACATTCGCGCTGCCGCCACTCGGCGCGCCACCACTCACGCTACCCCCCGCAGGCGCCCCGCCGCTCGCTCTGCCGCCACTCGGC
>JAEUAF010000009.1 GCA_019695485.1 Sorangium sp. | reverse complement strand
CGCCGCGGCGTCGGTTGTAGCCCGGTCGCGTAATTCCGGTGCCGAGGAAACAGCGCGTTTCTGGGGCCGTTTTGGTGCGGGGGCGAGGGCGCGATAGAACCCGCCGCATGTCCGATACGCGTCGAGAGATCGTGTTTTCGCGGGGAGGGCGCGCCCTCCTCGCGCTTGGGGCCGTGGGCTACGCGCTCTACTGGCTGCGCGACGTGCTGACCCCGGTCTTTCTAGCCTTCACGATCGCCTACATTTTGGACCCGGTGGTCGACCGCTTCGAATCGGCAAAGGTGCCGCGGCCCTTCGGGATTGCGATTGTTCTAGGCGTTGCGCTGGGTGCCATCGGCTTGTTCCTGACGCTCGTCCTGCCATCGATTGCGGTCGATGTTGCGACGGTCGCGAACGAGCTGCCGCAGCACGCACAAGACGCTCTCGGCGCGAGCGAGCGCTGGCTCGGGGCGCGCGGTGTGATCGTGCCGCACTCAGTTGCAGAATGGATCGAGCGCTTCGGCGGCCAGGCCGAGGCAGCGGCCGGCGCACTCGTCGCCTCGGCGAGCGGTGTGCTCGGCTGGCTGATCGGTGGCACCGCGTCGGTGCTCGAAGCGGCGGTCGCGTGGCTAATCGTGCCCGTGTTTGCCGTCTACCTGTTGAACGACTTCGACCGCATTACAGCGGCGACCCATGAACTTGTGCCGCCCCGATACCGGGAGCAAGTTGCGGCCTATGCGCGTGAGATTGACGCCGTCCTCAGCCAGTTTCTGCGCGGGCAGCTCACGGTGATGTTCTCACTGGCGGTGCTCTACAGCATCGCGTATTCGGCGCTCGGAGTGCGTCTCGCCGTGCCGATCGGTATCGCAGCGGGCCTGCTCAACTTCATCCCGTATCTTGGCGGAGCATTCGCCGTCAGTGCGGGTCTCGTGATGTCGCTGCTCGGCGGCTGGAGTCCAAAACAGCTGATCGGCGTCGTCGGTGCCTACGCCGTCGTTCACATCCTCGACAGCTTCTTCATCACCCCGCGGGTCGTCGGCAAGACCGTCGGGCTACGCGAAGTCTGGGTGCTGTTCGCGCTCTTCGTGGGCGGGACCGCCTTCGGATTTCTGGGCGTATTGATCGCCGTACCGGTCGCCGCTGTCGCAAAGATCTTCGTGCTGCGCGCCCTCGACAGCTACAAGCGCTCAGAGCTTTTTCAGGCGCCATAAGCCGACGGCGAGCTTGAATTTCGCCGCCCATCAAGGCGAGGCGGCGAAATTCTCGCGCTGGTTTTGACTCGCTCAGGCGTCGTTGATCGTGATTTTGATCATTTGGATCGGCTTCGAGGGCCGATCGCCGGAGTCCGTCGGGGCCTTTTCAATCTTCTTCACGACGTCCATCCCGGAGACGACTTTGCCGAACACGGGATGTTTCGACGGGCCCGGGCTGAACCAGTCGAGGCGCGCGTTGTTGACGGTGTTGATGAAGAATTGGCAGCTGCCGCTATTCGGTCGGCCCGTATTGGCCATCGACAGCGTGCCCGGTTCGTTCGAGATCTTGGCGTCCGCCGGGTGCTCGTCCGCGATACAGCCGTCCGGGCCGTTTCCGGTGCCGGCGCGCGAGCTCTGGGGATCGCGGCTGTGCGGGCAGCCGAACTGGATCATGAAGCCATCGATCACGCGATGAAAGTGCAGCCCATCGTAGAAGCCAGCTTTCGCGAGCTTGATGAAGTTCTGCGCCGTGACCGGCATTTTGTCCTGAAAAAGCTCGACCGTGAAATCGCCGAGCGAGGTGCTGAGTGTCGCGATGGGGTTCGACATGGGGCCAAAAGGTAGTGCCCCCGTCGCCGTCTGGCAATCGCGGTCTTTTGCGAGCAGGAAGCGCGTTTCTCGGCCCGAGGCCGGCCTACTCAAAGGGAGGCTTGCGTTCCCGGGGGCCGTTAGGAGATTCTCCCGCCGGTCGAGCGCCCCCCTGCTGCTCGGGAGTCTGTTTGAGATGAAGGACCTGATTCGTACCTCCGACCTGAGCCGCGCCGACGTAAAGTACCTGCTGGCGAGAGCGCAGAAGTTCAAGGCAAACCCGCACGCACGCCGCAACCTGCTCGCGGGGGAGAGCGTTTGCCTCTACTTTGCGAAGCCCTCGACGCGCACGCGCGTCTCGTTCGAGGCCGCCGTGAATCGCTTGGGTGGCTGCGGGATTTCGCTCAGCCCGAACGACATGCAGCTCGGCCGTGGCGAGACCATCGAAGATACCGCGCGCATCATCAGTCGTTACGCGAAGGCCTTCGTGATTCGGACCTTCAAGGACGACGACGTCGAGCGCTTCGCCCGCGCGGCCAGCATTCCGGTCATCAACGCGCTCACCGACGGGCACCACCCGTGTCAGAGCTTGGCCGACCTGCTCACGCTGCTCGAGCATCGCGGATCGCTCAAGAAGTGCCGCATCGCTTACCTCGGCGATGGCAACAACGTGGCGATCAGCCTGATGCAGGCCGCCGCGCTGGTCGGTGCCGATATCACACTCGGCTGCCCGGCGAGCTACAGCGTCAAACCGGAGCTGGTGCGCGCCGCGCGCATCGAAGCCGAAGCCAACGGTGGCAGTGTGACGGTTACGGACGACCCGAGCGCGGCCGCGAGAGGCGCCGACGCCCTCTACACCGACGTCTGGCTCTCGATGGGCGATCCAGACGCCGAAAAAGAGGTGCGGCAGCGTGAGCTCGGCCCTTACCAAATTTCCGAACAGCTCATGGCGCTCGCCAAGCCGGACGCCGTGTTCATGCACTGCTTGCCGGCTCATCGCGGCGAGGAAGTTGCCGAGGCTGTGATGGACGGGCCGAGGTCCGTCGTTTGGGACCAGGCCGAGAACCGCCTGCACACCTCGGTCGCCGTGCTCTACGCGTTGATCGAAGGGAAGCTCGAAGGTCGCGCGCCAAGCAAGTCGGCCTGAGAGTGGGCGGTTCCCAGACACGCGGCGCGCATCAGCGCGCTCGCGTCCCAATGTAGGCAGACAAACTCCTTGCAGGAGTTGTTTTAGGGAGCGACCGGTTCGCCGTTCTCTAGGGCGTGGGCGCTGACCTGCTCTCCGCAAGCTCGACTCCTTCCCGGCTACTCTGCCGGCGAGGGCGCTGGGCATTGGAGTTGACCCGGCTGGTCGCCGTCGATAGCCACGTCTTTCAGCCGAAGAAGCAGCGCTTGGAGGGCAGCGATGCCATCTTGTCTCATCTCAAGCGAGCCGATAGCCCCGCGTTGGCGCAAGGCGCGGCCCAGTTGATGCGCTCCGTGCGCGCCGACGACGAGCGCACGTTCGACGCGGTCGACGGCGAGTGGGTGCCAAGCCACGGCGAAAGGGTCCGCGAGGGCCACGATCTCGCGCTCATGCTGGCGGACTTGCGCGCTGAATTCGTGATGTTGCGCGCCTCGCACCAGCGACTCAAAGACCGCGTCGTCGCTCTTGAAGCGCAGATTGCGGATGGCGTTCAAGTCCCACCGAAAAAGGCCCCCGCTGTCGCTTCGCCCGTCAGCGTCGCGCGTGTGTCGTTCGCGCCGGCCTCGAAGCGCGGCGAGCCGGCCTCCGCTGTGCCGATGCCCGCGACATTCCCAGAGGGGCCCTCGAACCCGACACTGGCGACCGGTCAGGAGCCGGCGCCCGCGCGCTCGATACCGCCGGTCGGCGAAGTGCACGCGGCCATCAGCAAGCGACCGGCCCCGACGAAGAAGGTGGAGCTCGGCTCCGATACGGATCTTCTCGCCGCGTTGAAAGATCTGTTCAGCGGCGACCCGGGCTACGCGAAGACCAACGAGCCCGTGCCGGATTCCGCCCTCGAACTCGCGGCGCTCTACGCGTCGTTGCTCGTGGATGACGACGGCAACGAGCTCGGCGCCGTGCTCGCCGACATTCGCGCGACCGCGAATCTCGGCGGACGCCTGGTGGGATTGCCGGCCACCGTGATCGACGAGCAGGCCAAGACGGGGGTGCTCAGCGAGCCGGTGACCGCCGCCATGAGCGAGGTTTGCAACACCCTGAGCGCGGCGTTGAGCCGCGTGCCCGGCAACGTACAGCTCAGGTCGACGCCGCTCGAATCGTTCTCCGCGGACCGCCTCAGATGGGTTGGCAGCGCACGCAGCGTGATCGCGCTCGAAAAGAAGCGCGCCGGCACGTTTTGGCTGGTGACGCGCTGAGCCGATGGGTGGATCGCTCAGCGAGCGCTGACGGGACCGAGCTTGTCCGCGCTGCGTGGCGGCACCCGTCGCGCAGGGAAGCGTAACTGCCCGCTCGTCGGCAACGGCGCTTCGGAGCGGATCGGAATGCGGTAATCACGCTGCTCTCGAATGCGATTCGAGCGCAGCCCGTTGGCCTCGCGTATCGCCGCGACCGACACGGAGTAGTGCTTCGCAATCTTGCCGAGCGTATCGCCGCGCTTGGTACGATGCACCACGAAGCGAACGAGCGGCGGCAAGATGCCTTCCGAGACGAGCGCGAACCCGGCGCGGCGCGCCGTCTCCTGCGCAAGCGGGTTGAAGAAGCGCACGTGGATGTGCGTCGCGTGGCCCGGAGCATGTCGAATGATCGGATGCGCCGCCCCTTTGTGCTGAAAGAGCCCTTCGACCCAGGCCCGATCTTCGCCATGCGCGAGCGCAAATCTCAGCAGAAACTGCTGAAT
>JAEUAF010000078.1 GCA_019695485.1 Sorangium sp. | reverse complement strand
TGGCGCTCGAGGAAGACCACGACTATCTCATGCGCGGCGACGTCTTCACCCGCGACCTCATCGAGATGTGGCTCGACTACAAGCGCGAGCACGAGCTTCAAGCGTCGCGCCAGCGACCGACCCCGTTCGAGTTCTTCCTCTATTACGACATCTAGCGAGCACCGGGCCGCCGGAAGTTTGCTCGGTGCGCGGGGGCGCTTTCCCCTGCTGGCGGTCTCGGGCGCGGTGCGGGTGCGAGCGCTGCGGCCAGGTGCTGCGGGTAGGTGGAAGCGAGTGGAAGCTCGGCTGTGTAGGTTGTCTTCGTACACTGTGCGTCGCTGTTCGCTTGCAACCAAGCTCACCTGATCGGAAGGTCTGCTAGTATCCTTGGACGTGGGCGCGGGAAAGCTCCCTGGCTCAGCGCAGGCATCCACAAACCTTGCCGGACGACGAGTATCTAGAATCGACCCTCGAGGTCACGATCTCCCGGGACATGAGCAGCCTGGTGAACACGGCTGCGCAGCAACAGGCGCTGCTGATCGTTCTCTCGGGACCTCGACTCGGCACGCGCAGCTTGCTCGCTGAGGCGCCGGTCGACATTGGCCGCGGTTCGGCGTGCCATTTGATTCTCGATGCCGATTCGGTGAGCCGTCGTCACGCCCGGATCGAGTGGACGGGCCAGTCGCACCGCCTGGTGGACCTGGCGTCGACCAACGGCACGTACCTGAACGGCGCTCGCGTGCGAGACTCACTCTTGCGCGACGGCGATCGCATCGGCATCGGAAAAGCGCTCCTCAAGTACATGGCCGGCGGCAATATCGAAGCTGCGTACCATGAAGAGATTCAGCGCTTGATGCGCTTCGATGCGCTGACCGGCGTCTACAACAAGCGGCACTTCGACGAGAGTCTGCGGCTCGCCATCTTCACGACGCGCACCCTGCCGAAGCCGGTATCGCTGATCGTGTTCGACTTGGATCACTTCAAGCGAATCAACGACACCCACGGGCATACCGCGGGCGACCAAGTTTTGTGCGAGGTCGCGCAGGTCGTCAAAGAGGCGCTTTACCCGGATCAAATCTTCGGGCGCATCGGCGGCGAGGAGTTTGCCGTACTTTGGGAGGGCAGCGGACTGCGGGCCGCGAGCGACCAAGCAGAGCGAATCCGCTCCCGTGTGGCCGCCCATCGCTTCAGTTTCGAAGGCGCGTCGTTTCCCGTGACCGTGAGCCTGGGTGTCGCCGAGCGCGGCATCGGCAACGATGAGGAGGCGGAGCGTCTCTACGAGCGGGCGGACGACAAGCTCTATCAGGCCAAAGCCGGCGGTCGAAATCGCGTTGCGAGCTGAGCGGTTCCGCGCTCTGGTCGGGCGCCTTCCCGGTTCCCGCGGCGAGGCCATGGGAACCGGAAAGCCTCACACGCCCGCGCTGCTGCGCAGCGCCTAGTGCAGCGCCGGATAAGTTGCCCTCATCTCATACGCGCCGCACTAGGCTCGCGGCAGGCTCAGCCGTTGGCCGATGCGCTCTGACCGCGGCGTGACTTGGCAGGTTTGCCCTTGCTCGCGCCGTTGGCTTTGCTCGAGCC
Organism: Sorangium sp.; assembly: GCA_019695485.1. GTDB lineage: Bacteria > Myxococcota_A > Polyangia > Polyangiales > Polyangiaceae > PMG-095. The sequence continues at coordinate 3,319 of JAEUAF010000078.1, read as the reverse complement.
ATTGGCCTTGCCCTTGAGCGGCGCGCCCAACAGATCGTGCGCGATCTGGGCGGCGCGATCGGTCGCTTCCCACGTGAACTCCGAGCGGCCGAAGTGGCCGTACGACGAGGTGGGGCGGTATACCGGCCGCAGCAGATCCAGCTCCTCGATCAGCGCGCGCGGGCGCATGTCGAAGTGCTCCATCACGTAAGCTGCGAGCTTCTCGTCTTCCACTTTGCCGGTGCCGAACGTGTGCACGTAGACGCCAGTCGGCTCGGCGACGCCGATCGCGTAAGCGACCTGCACTTCGCAACGGGTCGCGGCGCCCGAGGCGACGATGTTCTTCGCGACGTAGCGTGCGTAGTAGCAGGCTGAGCGATCGACCTTCGACGGGTCTTTCCCGCTGAAGGCGCCGCCGCCGTGACGGCCCATGCCGCCGTAGGTGTCGACGATGATCTTGCGTCCCGTGAGGCCGGCATCGCCGAACGGACCGCCGATCACGAAGCGCCCGGTGGGATTGATGAAGAACTTGGTCTTCTTGTCGAGCAAGTTGGCGGGCAGCGCCTTCTTCACGACCAGATCCATGACCGCGTCCTTGAGCGTCTTGTGCTTCACGTCCGGCGAATGCTGCGTGGAAACCACGACCGTCTCGATGCGCTTCGGCTTGCCGTTTTCGTACTCGAGCGTGACCTGGCTCTTGCCGTCGGGACGCAGGAAGTCAACCTTCTTGGCCTTGCGCACGGCGGTGAGCTGACGGGTGAGCGCATGCGCGTACATGATCGGCGCCGGCATCAGCTCAGGCGTCTCGTCGCATGCGTAGCCGAACATCAGGCCCTGGTCGCCTGCGCCCTGCTCTTTGAACATGCCTTGGCCCTCGGTCACGCCCTGTGAAATGTCCGGGGACTGGGGCTCGACCGCCGTCAGAATGCCGCACGTCTCGTAGTCGAAGCCCATCGAAGAATCGGTGTAGCCGATGTCCTTGATCACCGAGCGCGCGATGCGCCCGAAGTCGAGCGTCGACTTGGTGGTGATTTCGCCAGCGACGACCACGAAGCCGGTCTTGCAGAGCGTTTCGCACGCGACGCGGCTCCATTTGTCGCCGGCGAGGGCGGCGTCGAGAACAGCGTCCGAGATCGCGTCGCAGATCTTGTCGGGGTGGCCTTCGGTGACGGATTCGGACGTGAAGAGGTAGCTGCTCATCTCTGCTCCATCGGCTGGACCGCGCGGGTCCCTATGAAAAGACGGGTACTGGGGCGCTCGCCCCATTTCAGGCCGCGCAAACTAGCACGGATTGTCGCGCCGGGAACCGCCTCCTGGTCGCGCCCACGAGGCGGGGTCCGAATCGCTCGACTTCGCGATATCATTGGGATTTACCCTCTGAGGCAACCCACGCTGCGCGACCTGCGGCCTGGCTCTGGCGCGGCCGCGTGGTGCTACCGGGGCCGCCGGAAGCGTCGCGGCGCGGGACTACTCGCGGCTTCCGCTCGCCCCGGCGGCGACCTTTTGCGAGCGAGCTCGGGTGCGCGAAAGCGTGACGCGCACCACACGCTCAGCGCGGATCAGCGTCAACTTCACGGGTTCCCCCAGCTCGCCCACGAGCGCTTGGTGGATCTGCTGCGGGGTCATGTTCCGCACGTCATGACCGTCGATGAGCAGGACGTCGTCACCCGCGGTGACTCCGGCGTTGGCGGCCGCGAGCCCCGGGGGCACGTCGCGCACCTCCAGCGTGCCGTCGGCCTTTTGAGCGAGCACGGCGCCGATCGTTCCCTGTTGCGCTGCGCAGCCCGCGCCCGCGAGCAAAACCACGAGCGCTGCCACGCTCCGCGCTCGAAGTAGATCGCTCACCCTACCAGCCCATCACATTCTTTACGAACGGCGCGAGTTGACTCGCCATGTCGGCGTGCTGCGCCACGCTCGGGTGGGTGCCACAACCCGTTCCGTTGATCTTATTCACGAAGAATTTGTGAAAGAGGGGCACGGCGTCGCCCGCGTAGTGAGCTTCGACGTCGCTCAGCACGGCCTTCAGATCGCTCGCGAAAGTGTCGGTGCTGTTCGGCCAGCCATCGCCCAGCATGGGGCTCGAGACGCCAAACACGTGGGCGTTTGGGTAATAGCCGTGGAGCTTGTCGACGAATGCGATGTAGGCGTCGCGGTATACGCTCTTGTCCATGGCTGCGCGCGGATTGTCCGGCGGGTTGTCCCCCGGCGAGAAGTCGTTGGTGCCGAGCATCACCACGATCGCCTCGGGCACGTATAGCGTGGTGTCCCAAGCCGGCGAGGTCTTCGAGTCCACGAAGAGGAGATTGTAGACTTCGGGCATCGGGCGGGCGTCGTACATGCTGCTGTAATTGCGCACGAGCCCGATGCCCGACACCGCCGTGACGTGGTAGTCCGCGTTGAGGCTACGCGCGAGCACAGGGCCGTACGCCAAATCGCCGTTCTGGTAGGGCTGACCCCAGCCGTCCTCCGAACATTGCGTCGAGCCGTCGAGGGCTTCGTTGCCGCTGCCCGCGCTGATGGAATCGCCGACGATTTCGAGCCGATGGAGCTCGGCCGCGGGGGCAGACAATAGCTCGCCAGCGATTTCGAGGCCGAGAAAACGGCCCAGGCCAATGCTCGCTTCGGTGCGCTTGGAGATGACGACGTTGTGCTCCGCGTCGCTGAGCGTCTGAGTGACGTCGTAGGCCGTCTTTCCGAGTACGGGCGTTAGCTTGTGGCGCTCGCTGCCGTCGATCACGACCTCGAAGTAGTCGCGATACGTGCCGTAGCGGAACTCGTCGTTGAGCAGGACGCGCAACGCCGTTCCCTTGAAGCGCGCGAGGATGTGCACCGCGCCCTCCGCGAAGCGAGGCGACTTGGCGGTCGAGAAGTCGATCCTGCCGGAGTAGCGAAAGTTCGGGTTGTCTGCGGTGTAGCGTGTGAAGACCAGCACGGGGGCCGCACCGCCCGCGCCGCCGTCTCCCGCGCTGCTTGCTGTTTGGTCGGACACGCCGCCCGCTCCTGCAGCAGCAGGCGCACCGGCGCTGGCGGGTAGGGATGGCGCACCCGCAGCGCCAGCGGCAGCGAGCGTGCCGCCGCTGCTCGGCCCCGGACCGTCGCCGGCTGCGGGCTCGCTGCCGCCACTCCCTGCGCTGCTGTCGGGGTTGCCACCGTGCGTGAGTCGCGTGCCGCCCTGGGCGCCGCCTCCGCTGCCCTGGTTGGCTTTCACGTGCTGGTATGCCCAGTCTTCGCTGCAGCTCAGGAGAAGGACGATTGCCAGGGCAAGGGGCGCAAAATGCTTCATCGAATCACGGGTACTTTTTGCGGACCCGGCATGCTTTACCATCGGGGTGACTTGGGG